>DASQMY010000206.1:0-3197 GCA_035645255.1 Mycobacteriales bacterium | reverse complement strand
CACTCGACCTCGCGGCCGACGAGCCCCTTCTCGACGATGACCTTCGGATCAGCGGCGCGCGCCAGCTCGATGGCGGCAGTCAGTCCGTCGCGCCCGGTCACCTTGGAGATCCCGACGCTCGAGCCGCCGCGAGCCGGCTTCACGAAGACGGGGTAGCCCAGCCGGTCGATCGCGTCGAGCGACGCGTCCGGCGTACGGCGCCAGTCGGCTTCCCGCACGACGACGTAGGGACCGACGGCGAAGCCGCGGGCGGCCAGCACCAGCTTCATGAACTCCTTGTCCATCGAGACCGCGCTCGCCAGCACGCCGCTGCCGACGTAGGGCAGACCGGCCAGCTCGAGCAGCCCCTGCACGGTGCCGTCCTCGCCGTACGGGCCGTGCAGGATCGGGAAGACGACGTCGACACCGGTGAGCGCCGACGGCAGCTCGCCCGGCTCGAGCAGCACCAGGCCGCCCGCGGACGGGTCGCCGGGGAGGGCGACGGCCGCGCCGGTCGTCGCGTCGACGCTGGGCAGCTCGCGGCCGCGCGCCTGCAGCGCCTTCGGGTCGTCCGGCGCGACCACCCACCGCCCGGCCGGCGTGATGCCGATCGCGACGACGTCGTAGCGGTCGCGGTCGAGCACCGCGAGCACGCTGCCCGCGGAGATGCAGGAGATCTGGTGCTCGGTGCTGCGGCCGCCGAAGATCACGGCGATGCGGGTGCGGGACAACGCGGCTTGCCTTCCGCTGGGGGCCGGACGCGGGCCAGCCTACCGACTGCGGCCGATCAGTCCGGGAGTGACTCCAGCGCACGGGTGAAGTCGGCGACGATGTCCGCCGCGTCCTCGAGACCGACGCTGACCCGGACCGAGGCGGCGCCGATGCCGGACGCCGCCAGCGCGGCATCGTCGAGCTGCCGGTGGGTCGTCGACGCGATGTGGCTGACCACGGTGTGGGCGCCGCCGAGGCTGGTGACGTTGCCGGCGAGTCGCACCGCGTTGCACAGCCGCTGGCCGGCCGCTCGGTCACCCCGCGGCGTGATCGTGACGACGCCGCCGTACAGTCCGCCGTCGAACTGCTCCGTCGCCAGCGCATGGTCGACGTGGTCGGGCAGCCCGGCGTAGTCGACCGACGCGACCTTGGGGTGAGCGGCCATCGCGTGCGCGAACTCGAGCGCGCTCGCGCAGTGCCGGCGGACCCGCAGCGGCAGCGTCGTCAGCCCACGGTGCAGCAGGAACGCCTCGTCCGGCGCGAGCATGCCGCCGAGCTCAGCGCGTGTCGCCCGCACCTGCGCCAGCAGGTCGGGGCGGCCGACGACGACGCCGCCGGTGGCGTCGCTGTGCCCGCCGATGTACTTCGTCGCGGAGTGCACGACGAGGTCGGCGCCCCACTCCAGCGGCCGGCAGACGACCGGCGTCGCAAACGTCGAGTCGACCGCCAGCAGCGCGCCGCCGGCGTGCGCCGCGGCTGCGAGCGCGCGGAAGTCGGGCACCCGCATGGTCGGGTTGGCCAGCGTCTCCGTCCAGACCACGCGGGTGGTCGGCCGGATGGCCGCCGCAGCCGCGGCGGCGTCGGAGACGAAGGTCGTCTCGATCCCCCACCGCGGCAGCAGGTGGTGCAGCAGGCCGTACGTGCCGCCGTACAGCGCGCCCACCGCGACGGCGTGGTCGCCGGCCGACAGGAAGGTCAGCAGCGACGTCGAGATCGCGGCCATCCCGGAGGCGAACGGCTGGCCGGCGTCGGCGGACTCCAGCGCCGCGACCGCCGCGGCGAAGGCGTCGCTCGTCGGATTGTCGATCCGTGTGTAGACGTAGCCGGGCGTGCGGCCGGCGAGCACGTCGGCGTACTGCTCGGCGCTGTCGAACTGGAAGACCGAGGTCCGGTAGACCGGTGGTGCGAACGGCGTCTCCGCCGGTACGGCGGCCGGCGGCGCATGCACCGCCCGCGTGTCGATGCCCAGCTTCTCGGTCTCGCTCACCCGACCTCCGACTTCGCTTCCCGACCCATGAGCGCGCGCATCAGGTCGCCCGGGCTGATGCCCTCGTGCACGACCCGGACGACCCCTTCGGCGATCGGCATCTCCACGTCGTGCTTGTGCGCGAGCTCGACGATCGACTGGCTGGACTTCACGCCCTCGGCGACCATGCGCATCTCGCTGACGATGTCGTCGATGGTCCGCCCGCGGCCGAGCTGCTCGCCGACCGTCCGGTTGCGGCTCAGCGGTGAGCTGCACGTGGCGACCAGGTCACCCAGACCGGCCAGCCCGGCGAACGTCGTCTGCTCGGCGCCCAGGGCGGCGCCGAGCCGCGACATTTCCGCGAGCCCTCGGGTGATGATCGTGGCGCGGGTGTTGTCGCCGAACCCCATGCCCTCGGCCATCCCGACCGCGAGCGCGATGACGTTCTTGACCGCGCCGCCGAGCTCGCAGCCGACGACGTCGGTGTTGGTGTAGGGGCGGAAGTAGGTGGTGTGGCAGGCGGCCTGCAGCAGGTCCGCGGCGTCGCCGTTGGAGCAGGCGACGACCGCGGCGGCCGGCTGGTGCTGCGCGACCTCCTTGGCGAGGTTGGGTCCGCTGACCACCGCGACCCGCTCGGCCGAGACGTCGGCGACCTCGCAGATCACCTCGCTCATCCGCTTGGTGGTGCCGAGCTCGACGCCCTTCATCAGCGAGACGAGCAGCGCACCGCTCGGGAGGTACGCCGCCCAGCTGCTGAGGTTGTCGCGGAGCGTCTGGGACGGGATCGCGAGGACCACCAGGTCGGCGCCGGCCAGCGCCTCCTGCGGGTCGTGCGTCGCCTGGAGCTCGTCGGGCAGCGCGATGCCCGGCAGGTAGTCGGCGTTCTCGTGGTCGCGGCAGATCGCCTCGGCGAGCTCGGCCCGGCGGGCCCACAGGGTGGTCTGCGTGCCGGCGTGCGCGAGGACGGCTGCGTAGGCCGTGCCCCATGACCCGGCCCCGAGTACGGCAGCACGCGTCACGCTGACCTCCTGCTGTCGTCGTCCGGTCCGGTCGAGTGCGCCGCCCTCGGATCGAAGAGTACGGCGGGCGGCGGCTCGCCGCGCAGCCGGGCGACGAGGCCGGTGATGTCCCGCATCACCGCGGCGGTGCAGTCGCGCAGGTCGTCCGCCGTCGTGGCGCTCCCGCGCCACGCGGACAGGTCGACCGGCGGCCCGGCGAGCGCCCGGAGCGTCTTCCGCGGGAACGGGCGGAACCGGCCACC
>DASQMY010000205.1:0-6284 GCA_035645255.1 Mycobacteriales bacterium | reverse complement strand
CCGGACAGCTGCGGCATGGCCGCTCCCGACGCGGCGATCATCGCGGTGAGCGGCAGCGACGTCTTGTCGCCGACGCCGCCGGTCGAGTGCTTGTCGACCGTCGGGCGGCCGACTGACGACAGGTCGAGGCGCTCGCCCGACGCGATGATCTCAGCCGTCCAGGTCGCCAGCTCCGCCGGCTCCATCCCCCGCCAGACGACCGCCATCAGCAGTGCGGACACCTGCTCGTCCGGGATCGTGCCGGCGACGTAGGACTGCATCAGCCAGCGGATCTGCTCGTCGGAGAGCCGGCCCCCGTCCCGCTTGGCGACGATGAGGTCGACGGCGTCCATCAGGTGCTGCCGGTGAGGTCGTCGGCGGTGAACGCCTCGGGCAGCAGCTCGCCGAGCGTCCGCGGGCCGCCGGGCCGGTCCAGCAGCAGCTCCCGGCCGCCGAACTCCATCAGCACCTGCCGGCACCGGCCGCACGGCGCAAGCAGCTCGCCCTTGCTGTCGACGCAGACCAGCGCCACCAGCCGGCCGCCGCCGCTCGCCGCGAGGTTGCTCGCGACGCCGCACTCCGCGCAGAGCCCCAGCCCGTAGGAGGCGTTCTCGACGTTGCAGCCGGTGACGATCCGCCCGTCGTCGACGAGTGCGGCGGCGCCGACCGGATAGCGTGAGTACGGCGCGTAGGCGCGCCGCATCACGGCCGTCGCCTCCCGCCGGAGCAGGTCCCAGTCGACGTCGGTCATCCGGACTGCCCGCGCCGGTACGGCTGGCCGTCTGCTGCGGGCATCCGCAGCCGCTGCGAGGCGAAGAACAGCACCAGCAGCGTCACCAGGTGCGGCGTCGAGCTGACCAGCTGGCTCGGCACGTCGTCGGTCACGAAGAACCAGGTGGCGAACGCCACGGCGAGCACCGCACCGGCTGCCGCGGCGACGTAGCGCCGGCGCAGGATGTTGCGGACGGCGAGCGCCGCCAGTACCAGCGCCACGATGACGAGCAGCGGGTGCACCGCGTCGCTGAGCTGCAGCTTGTCGGCGTACCCGAAGAGCGCGGCACCACCGGCCAGGCCGGTCGGCCGCCAGTTCCCGAAGATCATCGCCGCCAGCCCGATGAACCCGCGTCCGGCCGTCTGCCCTTCCTGGTAGTTGGACGACGCGACGGTCACGAGGAACGCACCGGCGAGCCCGGCCAGCGCTCCGGAGACCACGACAGCGACGTACTTCATCCGGTAGACGTTGATGCCCAGCGACTCCGCGGCTGTCGGGTTCTCGCCGCAGGACCGCAGCCGGAGCCCGAACGCCGTCCGCCACAGCACGAACCAGGTGAGCGGCACGAGGAGGATCGCGAGCACGGTCAGGTGGGAGACGTGGTGCGTCAGTCCGCGCAGGACACCCGCCAGGTCGGCGACGACCGGCACCCCGGTCCGCTCCACCGTGCGCAACAGGTCTGGGCTGTCCCAGCCGCCGACCTGACCGCCGGAGAGCACCGGCACCGTCACGGTCCCCATCGCCCGGCGTACCGGTGGCGAGTTGGTCGGCCCGCCGCCGGGCTCCCCGACGAACGCGACGACCGACAGGTAGCGGGCCAGTCCGCCGGCCAGGATCGTGATCGCCACGCCGGAGACGATGTGGTCGACGCCGAACGTCACGGTCGCGACCGCGTGCAGCAGGCCGCCGAGCGCACCACCCACCAAGCCGGCGAGCACGCCCCACCACGGCCCCCACTGAAAGCCTGCCCACGCGCCCGCCCAGGTGCCGAGGATCATCATCCCCTCGAGCCCGATGTTGACCACGCCGGCGCGTTCGGACCACAGGCCGCCCAGCCCGGCCAGCCCGATGGGGACCGCGAGGCTCAGCGCGCCGGTCATCGTCCCGCTCGACGTCAGCTGGTTCTCGCCGGTGGTCCACCGCACGATCGACAGCACGCCGAACGCGACCACGCCGGCGGCGAGCAGCGCGCGGCCGCTCAGCCGCCCGGGCGTGACCCCACGACGGAGCCGGGTAGCAACAGGCTTCTCGAGGCTGGTCGTCATGCTCGTGCCCCTTCGACGGCGGGCTCTTCGGCCGCGAGCTGCTCGCCGACCGATCGCTGCTGCTGCGAGATCGTGTAGCGGCGCACGAGCTCGTAGACGACCACGACGCTCAGCACGACCGTCCCCTGGATGATCCGCACGATCTCCGGCGAGACCTCGAGCAGGTCGAGGATCTGCGACGCCTCCTCGAGGAACGCCCACAGCAGTGCGCCGAGGGCGATGCCGACCGGGTGGTTGCGGCCGAGCAGAGCTATCGCGATGCCGGTGAAGCCGATCCCGGCCGGGAAGTCGAGGCCGTAGGTGTACGACGCACCCAGGAGCTGCGGCAGGCCGACGAGCCCGGCGACGGCACCGGAGAGCAGCATCGTGGTGACGACCATCCGGCGTACGTCGACGCCGCTCGCGATCGCGGCGGTCGGTGACTGCCCGGTCGCCCGGAGGTCGAACCCGAACCGGGTGCGGTTGAGCAGCACCCAGTACCCGACCCCGACGAGCATGGCGACGATCACCATGCCGAACACGCGGGATTCGGTCCCTGCGAGACGCAGCCCGGGGACCCGCGCCGACGCGGGCAGCGGTTCGGTTCCGATGTTGTTGCTGCCGGCGACCGACACCGCGAGCCGGTCGGGGTGCAGCAGGTAGGCGACGATGCTGCCCGCGATCGCGTTGAGCATGATGGTCGAGATGACCTCGCTCACTCCGCGGGTCACCTTCAGCAGCGCCGCGATCCCCGCCCACAGCGCGCCGACCGCCATCGCGACCACTACGATCATCAGCACGTGCAGCGGCGCCGGCAGGGAGACCGCCGCACCGAGCGCGGCCGCGAGCATGGCAGCGAGCCGGTACTGGCCGTCGACGCCGATGTTGAAGAGCGCCATCCGGAAGCCGATCGCCACGGCGATCGCGGAGAGGTAGTAGCCGGTCCCCTTGTTGAGCATGTTGACCAGCTGGGCCGGCTTCTGCCCGTACTCCACGACCTCGGTGAAGACCTCGACCGGATCGGCATCGGACAGCAGCAGAACGACCGTCGACACGAGCAGCGACACGACGAGCGCGATCCCGGCCGCGCCCATCGTCAGCGCGATCCGCCGCAGCGACTCCCGACGGGCCGTCATGCCGGCGTACCGACGCCGGTCATCGCCGCGCCGAGCTGCTCGGGAGTGACGGTGCGCGGATCGGCGTCGGCGACCAGCCGGCCCCGGAGCATCACCGTGATCCGGTCGGACATGCCGATCAGCTCGTCCAGATCGGCCGAGATCAGCAGCACGGCGAGCCCGGCAGCGCGGGCAGCGCGGAGCTGCTCCCAGATCGCCCCTTGTGCACCCACGTCGACGCCACGCGTCGGGTGCGCTGCGATCAGCACCGATGGATTGCCGCTCATCTCCCTGCCGATGATGAGCTTCTGCTGGTTGCCACCGGACAGCGCTGCGGCAGGCACGTCGATGCCGGGAGTGCGGACGTCGTACTCCTGCACGATCCGCTCGGTGTCCGCGCGCGCCCCCGACCGGTCGATCCAGCCGCTCGAGACGTTGGGCGGGCGAGTCTGGTGGCCCAGCATGCGGTTCTCCCACAGCGGAGCGGCCAGCAGCAGGCCGTGCCGGTGGCGATCCTCCGGGATGTAGCCGACACCCGCCTCACGACGTCGACGGGTGCCCCAGCCAGAGACGTCGGCGCCGCCGAGGCGGACCTCGCCCTGCTCCACCGGAAGCATGCCCATGATCGCCTCGACCAGCTCGGCCTGGCCATTGCCCTCGACACCCGCGATGCCGAGGATCTCGCCCTGGTGGATCGTCAGGGACAGATCGTCGACGACCGCGCGCCCGTCGGCGTTGCGAACCGTCAGCCCGTCGACCTCCAGCTGTACGACGTCCGTCACGGTCGACTCGCGCAGCTCCGGCACGGGCAGCTCGCTGCCGACCATCAGCTCGGCGAGGTCGCGCGCGGTGACGTCGGCAGGGTCGACCGTGGCGACCGTGGTCCCCGCTCGGATGACCGTGATCCGGTCGGCGACGGAGAGCACCTCGTCGAGCTTGTGCGAGATGAAGATCACTGCAAGGCCTTCAGCGCGCAGCTCGCGTAGGTTGTCGAAGAGCTCGTCGACCTCCTGCGGCACGAGGACGGCGGTCGGCTCGTCCAGGATCAGGATGCGCGCGCCGCGGTAGAGCACCTTGAGGATCTCGACCCGCTGCCGCTGACCGACGCTGAGGTGCTCGACGAGCCGGTCGGCGGGCACGTCGAGGCCGTAGCTCTCGGAGATCTCGGTGATCCGCCGGCGAGCCGCGCCGAGGTCGATGACTCCCGCACGGGTCGGCTCGCTGCCGAGCACGACGTTCTCGAGCACCGTGAGGTTGTCGGCAAGCATGAAGTGCTGGTGCACCATCCCGATCCCGAGCGCGATGGCATCTGCCGGCGACGACAGCGTGACCACGCTGCCATCTACGGTGATGGTGCCTTCGTCCGGCCGGTGCATGCCGTACAGCGTCTTCATCAGCGTGGACTTGCCGGCGCCGTTCTCACCGACGATCGCGTGCACCGATCCTCGCTCAACGGTGATGTCGACGTCGTGGTTGGCGACGATGCCGGCGAACCGCTTGGTGATTCCGCGCAGCACGACGGCAGGCGCTGCGTCCGCGCCCGCGGCTACCGGCTCTGGCACTGGCACTGGCATGGCGAGCTCCTCACGTCTACGGATCAGGCCCGGGCGCGTGATGCTCCCGGGCCTGACTCGATCGAAGGGCGCGACTACGCCGTCGGAACCTTGATCGTCCCGTCGATGATCTGCTTCTTGATGTCGTCGAGCTTGGTCTTGATGTCGTCTACCTTTCCGCCGCTCGTCGAGTAGCCGACGCCGTCGTTCTTCAGGTCGTACTTGTGCTCGCCCGCCTTGAAGGTGTTGTCACCGACACTCTTCACGAAGTCGAAGACCGCGTTGTCGACGCGCTTGAGCATCGACGTGATGATGACGTCCTTGGTCTCCGCGGAGGCGGAATTGTACTGGTCGGAGTCGACGCCGATCGCCATCCCGTTGGCCGCCTTGGCCGCCTCGAAGACACCGGTGCCCGAGCCGCCGGCAACCTGGTAGACGACGTCGGCACCTTGGTCGAACATGCCGCGCGCCGCCTCCTTGCCCTTGCCCGGGTCATTGAATCCGCTGAAGTCCGGCGCCTGCGTGAGGTACTTGACCAGCACCTCGACCTTCGGGTTGACCTGCTTCGCGCCGGCCGCGTAGCCCGCCTGGAAGCTCTCCAGCAGGGGCACCTGCACGCCGCCGACGTAGCCGATCTTGCCGCTCTTGGACTTCATGGCGGCCGCCGCTCCGACCAGGAAGGAACCCTGGTCCGCCGCGAACGTATGGCCCGCGACGTTGGGCTGCTTGACGCTGGCGTCGTCGATGATGCCGAACTTCACGTTGGGGTAGGCCGGCGCGACCTTGCCGAGGGCAGGTGCGTAGGCGAAGCCGACGGCGACGATGACGTTGTAGCCGCCGTCGGCGAGCAGCTTGAGCCTGGCCTCCTTGTCGGCGTCGGTCTCGCCCCCCTTGGCGGACAGCTCCTTGATGTCAAGGTTGAGCTCGCGCTTGACGCGGTCCAGTCCCGCGGCAGCCGAGTCGTTGAAGGACTTGTCGCCGCGACCGCCGATGTCGTAGGCCAACCCGACCTTGAGTGTCTTCTTGTCCCCGGCCGCGGGCTTGTCCTTGTCGTCGTCGCCACCGCACGCGGTGACGACCAGCGCACCGGCGAGGAGTGCGGAGGCGAGACGGATGCTGCGCGAGTTACGCAAGAGAGAGCCCCTTTCAGGCACCGGCGCCACTGTGAGCCGGGAGTACGCGCCGCAACGTTATGGCGCGGCTTCCACCGCTGACAACTAGCACCGCGGCTCGGCGGACCGGTGAAGAAGTTTCGCCGCCTGCGCGTTGCCTAAGCGTTATCTCCGGGCACCCCGCCCGGGTCCGGGAAGCCGCCCGTCAGAGGCCCTGGGCGAGCCGGTGGTAGGCGGCGCTCCACCGCAGCTCCTGGCGGAACGCACGGATCGTCGTACCGGCGTCGATGCGGACGAGCTCGACGTCGGCGATCAGCGCGAAGTCCGCCAGCGACTCCATCTCCGCGGCGGTGCTCAGGCAGGTGTGATGCGGCCCGCCCGCCATCAGCCAGGCCTCGGCGGAGGTCGCCAGCGTCGGCGCCGGCTTCCAGACCGCGCACGCCACCGGCAGCTTGGGCAGGGGCTCGTCAGGCGGGACGATCTCGACGTCGTTGGCGATGAGGCGGAAC
>DASQMY010000204.1:0-6735 GCA_035645255.1 Mycobacteriales bacterium | reverse complement strand
CCGTCGTACCGCGGGACCGGTCGGCGCTGACGGCGGCGCGCGAGGACGGCAGCGGGCAGTTCGCCTACGAGGTGCAGTACCTGCTGGACGCCGACGACGCCGCGGTCGGCGAGCTGCGCGAGCGGCTCGCAGCGCTCGGCGACGCGCTCGTCATCGTCGGCGGCGACGGTCTGCACAACGTCCACGTGCACGTGAACGACGTCGGCGCGGCCATCGAGGCGGCCACCGCTGTCGGCCGGCCGCACCGCATCGGGGTCACGCGCTTCGCGGACCAGATCGCCCAGGATGCCGCGGAGCACAGCGATCCCACCGTCGACGCGCGCCGGATCGCCGGTGTGCTCGGCACCGTCCCCGGCGCAGAACGGCGGACGCGTGCGGTCGTCTGCGTGGTCGCGGGGGACGGCCTGGCCCGGCTGTGCGGGCAGGCCGGCGCACGGGTCGTGGCCGGTGGGCCGTCGATGAACCCGTCGGCCGGCGAGCTCCTCGCTGCGATCGAGGCCGCGGACGCCGGCGAGGTCATCGTGCTGCCCAACGACTCCAACGTCGTGGCCACCGCGCGGCAGGCCGCCGAGTCGGCGACGACGTGCGAGGTCCGCGTGATCCCGACGCGGTCGCCGGTGCAGGGGCTCGCCGCGCTCGCGGTGCACGACGCTAGCCGCAGCTTCACCGACGACACCATCGCGATGGCCTCGGCGGCCACCGCGACCCGCTGGGCTGCAGCGACCATCGCGATGCGCGACGCGCAGACGACGGCGGGTGCCTGCCGGGCCGGCGACGTGCTCGGGCTGATCGAGGGCGAGGTGGTGGTGATCGGGAGTGACCTGCGGGCGGTCGCCGCCGAGCTGGTCGAGCGGCTGCTGCTCAGCGGCGGTGAGCTCGTCACCGTCGTCGCCGGGTCCGACTGCCCGCCCGGGCTGGTCGACGCGCTGACCGACGACGTGCGCGCAACGCACCCGCTGACCGACGTCGAGACGCACGACGGCGGCCAGCCGCACTACCCGCTGCTGGTGGGGGTCGAGTGAATCTCGAGGCACCGCTCAAGAGCTACGTGGACGCCAAGACGGCCACCATGCTGGCCGATGGCCTCGAGCTGCACACGGTCGGCGACCTGCTGCGCCACTACCCGCGGCGGTACGCCGAGCGCGGCAAGCTGACCGACCTGCGCCGGCTGCAGGCCGGCGAGCACGTCACGGTGCTCGGCGAGGTGCGCAGGGTCGACGTCCGCCCGATGAAGGACCGGCGCAAGCGGATGCTCGACGTCACCATCACCGACGGGCACGCCACGCTGCTGCTGCGCTGGTTCAACCAGCCGTGGCGCACCAGGGACCTGGTCGTCGGCAGGCAGGCGCTCTTCGCCGGCAAGGTCGAGGAGTTCAAGGGCACGCGGTCGCTGAAGAACCCGGAGTACCAGCTGATCGGCGACGACGCGTCCGACGCCGATGCGGCGGCCGAGTTCGCGGGCGCGATGATCCCGGTCTACCCGTCGTCGGAGAAGGTCCACACCTGGCTGGTCGCCCGCTGCGTCCGGCTGGTGCTCGACACGATCGGGACGCTCGACGACCCGCTGCCCCACGACCTGGTGGCGCGGCACACGCTGCTCTGGCTCGACGACGCGCTGCGGATGATCCACCGCCCCGAGTCGTACGACGACGTGGTGGCGGCCCGGCGCCGGCTCAAGTGGGACGAGGCGTTCGTGCTGCAGGTGGCGCTGGCGCAGCGCCGCCGCGAGGCCCGGCGTACTCCGACGCCGTCACGGGTGCGTCTGCCGGGCGGGTTGACCGACGCCTTCGACGAGTCGCTGCCGTTCGAGCTGACAGAGGGTCAGCAGGCGATCGGCAGGGTGGTGGAGGAGGAGCTCGCCGCGACGCACCCGATGCACCGGCTGCTGCAGGGCGAGGTCGGCTCGGGCAAGACCGTGGTCGCGCTGCGCGCGATGCTCACCGTCGTCGACGCCGGCGGGCAGGCCGCGCTGATGGCGCCGACCGAGGTGCTCGCGGTGCAGCATGCGCGCAGCATCCGCGACCTGCTCGGGCCGCTCGGCATGGCGGGCGAGCTCGGCGGCGCAGAGGTCGCGACGCAGGTCGCGCTGCTGACCGGCTCGATGGGAGCAGCGGCCAGGCGCAACGCGCTCGCGTCGATCGCCGACGGGTCGGCCGGCATCGTCGTCGGCACGCACGCACTGCTCGAGACGGGAGTCGTGTTCCGAGACCTCGGACTCGTGGTCGTCGACGAGCAACACCGCTTCGGGGTGGAGCAGCGCGACGTCCTGCGCGCCAAGGGCGGCAGCGCTCCGCACGTGCTGGTCATGACCGCTACGCCGATCCCGCGGACCGTCGCGATGACCGTCTACGGCGACCTCGAGACGTCGACACTGCGGGAGCTGCCGCGCGGCCGGTCGCCGATCAGGACGGCCGTCGTACCGGCTGCGGAGAAGCCCGGCTGGCTCGACGCGGCCTGGGGGCGGGTGCGCGAGCAGGTCGCGGAGGGTCGGCAGGCGTTCGTCGTCTGCCCGCGCATCGGCGAGGCCGAGAGCGAGGAGCCGACCGGCGACGAGCCGGCCGACCCCGAGACCCGTCGCCCGCCGCTCGCTGTCGCCGACGTCTTCCCCATGCTGCGGGACGGCCCGTTCGCCGGGCTGCGCGTCGAGATGCTGCACGGGCGGCTGCCGGCCGACGCCAAGGACGCGGTGATGCGCCGGTTCGCCCGCGGCGACATCGACGTCGTCGTGGCGACGACCGTGATCGAGGTGGGCGTCGACGTACCGAATGCCACCGTGATGATCGTCATGGACGCCGACCGGTTCGGCATCTCGCAGCTGCACCAGCTGCGCGGCCGGATCGGCCGGGGGAGCGCGCCCGGGCTGTGCCTGCTCGTCACCGACATGCCGGCGGGGACACCCGCGCGCGAGCGGCTCGACGCGGTTGCAGCGACCGCCGACGGCTTCGAGCTGGCGCGGCTCGACCTCGCGCAGCGCCGGGAGGGCGACGTGCTCGGCGCATCACAGTCCGGCCGGCGCAGCTCGGTGCGGCTGCTGGAGCTGCTCGAGGACGAGGACCTGATCGTCGAGGCGCGCGCGGAGGCGACCGCGCTCGTCGAGCGCGACCCCGAGCTGGCGACCGCACCGGCGCTCGCAGCCGAGCTGGCGCGCGCGGTCGACGAGGAGCGCGCGGAGTACCTCGAGAAGGCGTGACCGCCGGGCTGCCGTTGCGGTGACACGTTGGTAACCGGCCGCAGCCGCCGTGTTTGCATCCGGCGCCCGGAAGGCAAGACAGCCACCGCACGTCCCCCTGCCCCGGGGCGCGCTCCGTCGGTCGCCACCGCGGATCCCGCACGCTGCACACCGGCAGCGCTGCGTTCGTCGGGCGATCGAGGGAGGTGTTCTGGATGGACTACACCGAGGGTATCGAGAGCGCGTTCGCGCGTGTCGCTGAGTTCGTGCCGAAGCTCGTCGCGTTCCTGCTGATCCTGCTGATCGGCTACTTCGTGGCCAAGGTCATCGCGAAGGTGATCGACAAGGTGCTCGAGAAGGTCGGCTTCGACCGGCTGGTCGAGCGCGGCGGCATCAAGCAGGCGCTGGCCAGCTCGAAGTACGACGCGAGCGACCTGGTCGCCAAGATCGTGTTCTACAGCCTGATGCTGATCGTCCTGAACATCGCGTTCGGCGTGTTCGGCGACAACGCCGTCACGCAGATGCTGGCGGGCGTCATGGCGTTCCTGCCGAAGCTCTTCGTCGCGATCATCATCATCGTGCTCGCGGCCGCGATCGCCGCCGCGGTGAAGAACATCGTCGGCGCGGCGCTCGGCGGACTGAGCTACGGCAAGACGCTCGCCAACGTCGCGAGCATCGCCATCATCACCGTCGGCGTCTTCGCCGCGCTGAGCCAGCTCGAGATCGCTCCGGCGATCGTCAACGGGCTGTTCTACGCGGTGCTCGCCGCGGTCGTCGGCATCGCGATCGTCGCCGTCGGCGGCGGGGGCATCCAGCCGATGCGCCAGCGCTGGCAGCAGAGCATGGACCGCTACGACGCGGAGAAGCCGCGCCTGCAGCAGCACCTCGCCAGCCGGTCGGCGCAGTCGCCGCAGCCCCCGGTCGACCCCTACCCGACCATGCAGGACGGCCAGGGCGTCGTCGGCTCCACGACTGTCCGGCGTGGTGGTGTGCTGTGACGACGACTGACGACCGCCGGGGCCAGCGGGAGCGCCGGCCCGGCGCGGGAGCGGTCAGCGCGACCGGCCAGCGCCACCACGGGCTCGGCTGGCTGCCATGGCTGCTCCTCGGGCTGCTGGCGCTGCTCGCGCTGCTGACGTTCCTGCTCGTGCGCAACGTGGGTGACGAGGGCGACCGGTCGGGCGTCGACACGACGAACGACCGGGCGGGCTCGACGGCCGGGCAGAGCGGCACCGGTCAGACCGGGACCGGGCAGGCAGCCGTCAGCCCGACCACCGGCCCGGCCGGCACCGGCGATACGGCGGCCGGCGCAGCAGGTGCTGCGGCGCTGACGTCGGGCGGCAAGGACCTGCTCGCCGCCAGCGCCGGCAAGGCCGGGCTGGAGGCCTACGCCGGCAAGGAAGCCGTCGGCCGGGCCGTCGAGGTCCAGTCGGTCGTCGCCAACGAGGGCTTCTGGGTCGGCTCCAGCGAGCGGGAGCGGGTGTTCGTCTTCCTGACCCCGGAGGCGCGCAACAGCGAGGGCGAGTCCCCGTTCCAGGTGAAGGCCGGCCAGCAGGTCAACCTGACCGGCAGCGTCGACAAGCTCCCGAGCGACCTCACGCCGTTCGGGGTCGACAAGAGCGAGGGAGCCGACCAGCTGCGCCGGCAGGGCTCGTACGTCAAGGCAACGAAGATCGAGCTGCACGACAAGTAGGCAGGTTCCGCGAGACGCACAGAGGAAGGGGCGCGCGACCAGCGCGCCCCTTCCTTGTGCGCGTAGGTTGCGGGAGCAATGACGCGCATCATCGCCGGGGTGGCCGGCGGCCGCCGCCTCACCGTGCCGGACGGCAAGGGCACCAGGCCGACGTCCGACCGGGCAAGGGAAGGGCTCTTCTCCACGCTGGTGTCGCTGCTCGGCCCGCTCGCCGGCGTCCGGGTCCTCGACCTGTACGCCGGCTCCGGCGCGGTCGGCCTCGAGGCGCTGTCCCGCGGCGCGGGCCACGCGCTACTCGTCGACGCGGACCCCAAGGCCGTCTCGGCGCTGCGGCGCAACGTCGCGGCGCTGGGTCTGCCCGGTGCCGACGTTCGCGCCGACAAGGTCGAGCGGGTCGTCGGCGTGCGCCCGCCGGCGCCGTACGACGCCGTCTTCGCCGACCCGCCGTACGCGATGACGGCCGCCGCGGTCACCGCGGTCATCGCCCAGCTGGTCGTCAACGGCTGGCTGGGGCAGGGCGGGATCGTCGCGGTCGAGCGGTCGTCGCGGGCCGAGGCGTGGCGCTGGCCGGCCGGCATCGAGCCGGTCCGTGACCGCCGCTACGGCGAGGCAACGCTCTGGTACGGTCGGCGCGCCTCCGGCGCGGCGTCGGACGAGGCCTGAGGAGGCGGCGTGCGGCGTGCGGTGTGCCCCGGGTCGTTCGACCCGATCACCAACGGCCACCTCGACATCATCGAGCGCGCCGGCAAGATCTACGACGAGGTCGTCGTCGCGGTGATGGTCAACAAGGCCAAGTCCGGCCTCTTCTCCCTCGAGGAGCGCATCGACCTCGTCACGCAGGTGGTCGAGGCATCACCGAACGTCGTGGTCGACAGCTTCACCGGCCTGCTCGTGGACTACTGCCGCGAGCGCCGCATCCCGGTCATCGTCAAGGGCCTGCGCGCCGTCAGCGACTTCGACTACGAGCTGCAGATGGCGCAGATGAACCACCGGCTGGCGGAGGTCGAGACTTTGTTCATGACGACCAACCCCCTCTACTCTTTCCTCTCGTCGAGCCTCGTCAAGGAGGTAGCGACGTACGGCGGCGACGTCGCTGCCCTCGTGCCCGACGTGGTCGCCACCCGGCTGCGCGAGCGCTTCGCCGGCTCCGACGAGCGTCCGTAACCGCGCCCGCCCACGACTGCCGAGGGAGTCCAACCTGGTGGACATCCAGGCCAAGCTCGACGAGATCACCGAGATGGTCGAGACCGCCCGCGCCATGCCGATGTCGGCGTCCTGCATGATCAACCGCACCGAGGTGCTGACCATCCTCGACGAGATCCGCGAGCTGCTGCCGGGCGAGCTGCGCGAGGCGCAGTGGGTGATCAAGGACCGGGACGCCGTCGTCGACGAGGGCCGCCGGCGGGCGGAGCGGATCATCGCCGACGCGATCACCGAGCGTGACCGGCTGGTCGGCGAGACCGAGGTGCTCCGCGAGGCGGCCCGGCAGGCGGACCGCATTGTGGTCGACGCGGGCGAGAGCGCGCGGGCGATGCAGCGCGAGGTCGACGACTACATCGACGCCAAGCTGGCCAACTTCGAGGTCGTCCTCGCCAAGGTCCTGACCGCTGTGGAGCGCGGCCGCGACAAGCTGCGCGGCCGCCACGAGCTCGACGACCTGGCCGGTCCCGAGGTCATGCGCGAGGACCGCCCGCTGCCGAGCTGACCCGCGGCGGCGTGGCCGCCCCGTTCCGTCCGGTATGCTCGATCGCTGATCCTCTCCACCCTCCGAGTGAGACCGTGCCTGCCAACCGAACGCCAGACCGGCTCGACCCGCGCCAACCCCTCGTGATCGACACCCGCGAGCTGGGCCGGCGTCCCGGGTCGATGCGCA
>DASQMY010000203.1:0-14048 GCA_035645255.1 Mycobacteriales bacterium | reverse complement strand
AGGAGTCACCGCAGCTGGCGCCGCTGCTGGCGGCCTTCGCGGTTGCGGGCTCGGCAAGTACTGCAGACGGGTAGCCTGGCCTCCGCGTGGTGGCCCCCGCGATGCGGGCCGGGGACGTGATCCGGGCGGTGACCGCTGGCGTCGACGGCGTCGTCGCGCAGCTCACCCGCGGTCCCGACCGCCGTACCCCGGCTGCGCCGGTGGCGACCGAACCAGTCAAGACGTACGACTCCGGCGCTCCGCGGCAGTCCTTCGTCGAGGCGCCGGAGGGCTCGGACGAGCCGTCGGACCCGACGGTTCTCGTCGTCGGCGGACTGATCCTCGGCGGGTCCGTCGTCATCGCCGCCGCCACGATGAACACGCGGGGCGGCGGGCGCCGTACGTCCGGCGGCCGCTGGCAGGACCATTCGTGGTCCGGCAGTCACTCGAGCTCGTCCGGCAGCTCGGGCGGCAGCGACTCCGGTGGGTCGTCGGACGGCGGCGGCGCGTCCGGCGGCTGGTAGATCGGGTATTTCGGCGCGGTTTGGGTAGCACTCATCCTGACGACTGCCACTCAGGAGGACTTGCCAGGTGAGCACCACGATCTACCCCAGCCCGACTCCTACCCGACGCGCACTCCCGCGGTGGGCGGTCCCGGTCGGCATCGGCGTCGCCCTGCTGCTCTTCCTCGTCCTACCGGTCGTCGGCTCCTACAACCGGCTGACCGGCCTGGACAACGACGTGGAGCGCCAGTACGGCCAGGTCGAGGTGCAGCAGCAGCGCCGGTTCGACCTGATCCCCAACCTGGTCGCCGCAACGCAGGCCGTCCTGACGCAGGAGAAGGAGGTCTTCGCGGACATCGCGGAGGCCCGCACCCGGTACGCCGGCGCGCAGCGGACCGGCGACGTCGACGAGCAGGTCGCCGCATCCGAGAACCTCGAGAGCTCGCTGGGCCGGCTGCTCGTGATCGTCGAGAACTACCCGCAGCTGCAGAGCAACCAGACCGTCAAGGACCTGATGGTCCAGCTCGAGGGCACCGAGAACCGGATCGCCCAGGAGCGCGGCAACTACAACGACGTCGTCTCGGACTACAACCTGGCGGTCCGTCGCTTCCCCGGCAGCATCACGTCCGGCGTCTTCGGCTTCGACCGCAAGCCGGTGTTCCGCGGCAAGGTCGGCAGCGAGGACGTGCCGAAGGTCGACCTGAACACCTCGGACGGCTAGTGGGCGCTCCACTCCGCTCGGCCGCAGCGCGGGCCGGGGTGGCGGTCGTGGCCGCCTGCGCAGTCGCCGTACTCACCGCGTGCGCCCCCGTCCAGCGCCGCGATCCGTTCCCGAAGCAGGACGGCTGGGTGACCGACGCCGCCGGCGTCATCCCGGCGGCCGCCGAGGAGCGAATCGAGGCCGACCTGCAGAGCTACCAGAGCCGCAGCCAAGGCAAGGAAGTCGCGGTGGTCGTCATCCGCAGCCTCGGCAACAGGTCGGTCGAGGACTACGCCGAGGACCTGTTCGGCGAGTGGGGGATCGGCGCCAAGGAGCAGGACAGCGGCGTGCTGCTGCTGATCGCGCGCGACGACCGCAAGATGCGGATCGAGACCGGCTACGGCGCAGGTGCCGAGCTCACCGACGTGGAGTCCAACGACATCCTGGAGCAACAGGTCCGGCCGCGGCTGCGAGCCAACAACTTCACCGGCGCCGTGGACGCGGGCCAGCGGGCCATCCGCGCCGCGCTCGGCGACGAGCAGGCGGACGTCGCCGCGCCGCCGCCGATCACGCAGCCCGGCGGCACAGGTCGGCAGGCGCCGCGGCGGACCGGCGGCGGGATCTCGCTGCTGTTCTTCCTGCTGCCGCTGATCTTCTTCTTCCTGAGCGCCAGCAGCGGCCGCCGGCGCCGGCGCCGGCGCGGCGGCTACTACGGCGGCGGCGGCTTCGGCTTCCCGATCTTCATCGGCGGCGGCGGATGGGGCGGCGGCGGGTACGGTGGCGACTCGGGCGGTTTCGGAGGGAGCAGCGGTCGACTCGGCGGTGGAGGGTTCGGCGGCTTCGGCGGAGGCGACTCCGGCGGAGGCGGCGCCAGCGGCGACTGGTGAGCCGCGCAACCCCTTCTCCGACCGGCAGATGCGCCGGATCGCCCGCGCGGTCGACGTAGCGGAGGACGAGACCGGCCTGCAGCTGGCGGTCTACGTCGGGCCGACGTCGGAGGACCCGCGCGCGCAGGCGCGCGCGATGCTGCACGAGCTGGGCCACGACCTGTCCCCGGCCGTCCTGATCCTCGTCGCGCCGGAGCGGCGGCACCTGCAGATCGTCACGTCGCCGGCCGCTCAGCACCGGCTGACCGACCGGCAGGCGGCGCTCGTGGCCGCGTCCATGGCGGCCAGCTTCGCCGTCGGCGACTACGTCGGCGGCATCTGCACCGGCGTGGCGATGATCGCGCAGTACGCCGGACCACCGCCGGACGACTGGCAGCCCGAGCGGGAGATGCCCGACGTGCTCAGCGGCTACGCCGCCGCCCGGCCGGATGCCGAGCGGACGGCGCCTGCGGGCAGCTGAGCCACCGCACCACGATCATCGACCCGACGTGTCGGATCAGCTTGTCTCGGCAGCCCGGTCGCGCTCGCGGGCCCGCATGGCGCGGGCGATGCCGTCGCGGCCCTCGACCAGCAGGCGGCGCAGCGCGGCCGGTGGGTTCGCCGTACGCAGGTAGTCGTCGGTCTGGTCCAGCGCCTGCTGCCCGATCAGCAGCGACGGGTACATCCCGACGACGATGTCCTGCGCCATCTCGCTGCTGCGCGTCTCCCAGATCTCGCCGATCCGCTCGAAGTACTGGGTGGTGTACGGCGCGATCAGCTCTTCCTGGTGGACCTGCTGGAAACCGCCGATGGTGGCCGCGAGGATCGCGTTGGGCAGGTCCGGGTCGTCCATGATCGCGCTCCAGGCGGCGGCCTTCGCCTCGGCCGTCGGCCGCGCCGCGTGCGCGGTCGCGGCGTGCCGCCGGCCGGCCGACGTCGGGTCGCGCTCGAGCTCCGCGTCGATCGCCGCGTCGTCGAGCTCGCCGAGCGAGGCGAGGGCCTTGACGAGTGACCAGCGCAGGTCGATGTCGACGACCAGGCCCGGCACCTCCTCCGCGCCGTCGAGCAGCCCGCGGAGGACGGCCCGGTGCTCGGTGGAGCGTGTGGACGCGATGAACGACCGAGCCCAGGCCAGCTGGTGGTCGCTGCCCGGCTCGGACGTGCGCATGCCGTCGCTCGCCGCGTCGGCCAGCTGCTGCAGCGCCGTCTCCCGACAGCCGGGGTCGGTGAAGTTGTAGACGGCGCCCAGGCACTGGTTGAGCAGCAGCTGGACCACGCCGATCTCGGTCTCGCGGCGGATGTTGCCGAGGACCAGTCGCAGGAACTGGCGGGCGGGCAGCTCGGCGTCGCGGGTCATGTCCCAGCTCGCCGTCCAGCACAGCGCGCGCGGCAGTGAGTCGGGCAGCGCGCCGAGATGGGCCGTTACCGTCTCGGCCGACCGCGGGTCGAGCCGGATCTTGGTGTAGGTGAGGTCGTCGTCGTTGACCAGCACGAGGTCCGGCTGCCGCTCGCCGATCAGCTCCGGGACCGGCGTCTCCGCGCCGACCACGTCGAGCTCGACGCGCCGCCGCCGGACCAGGCCGCCGTCGGTCGCGTCGTACAGGCCGATCGCCACGCGGTGCGACCGCAACGTCGGCCAGTCGCTCGGCGCCTCCTGCTGGATGCGGAACGACGTGAACGCGCCGGCGGCGTCGGTGTCGAACGCCGCGCGCAGCGTGTTGACGCCCGCCGTCTCCAGCCACTCCTTCGACCACGCCGACAGGTCGCGGCCGGACGCCTCCTCCAACGCGCTCAGCAGGTCACGGAGCTCGGTGTTGCCGTACTCGTGCCGGCGGAAGTAGGCGCGCAGACCGGCCATGAACGCGTCCTCGCCGACCCAGGCGACGAGCTGCTTGAGCACCGACGCGCCCTTGGCGTAGGTGATGCCGTCGAAGTTGACCTCGACCGCCGCGATGTCGGCGATCTCGGCGACGATGGGGTGGGTCGACGGGAGCTGGTCCTGCCGGTAGGCCCAGGTCTTCTCCACGTTGGCGAACGTCGTCCAGGCGTGGGTGAACCTCGTCGCGCCGCTCTGCGCCAGCACCGACGCGTAGGTCGCGAACGACTCGTTGAGCCACAGGTCGTCCCACCACCGCATCGTGACGAGGTCGCCGAACCACATGTGGGCCATCTCGTGCAGGATCGTCTCGGCGCGCCGCTCGTAGGCGAAGCCGGTGACCTTGGAGCGGAAGACGTAGTCCTCGAGGAACGTCACAGCGCCGGCGTTCTCCATCGCGCCGGCGTTGAACTCCGGCACGAACAGCTGGTCGTACTTGCCGAACGCGTAGGGGTAGTCGAACGCCTGGTGGAAGTAGTCGAAGCCCTGCTTGGTGACGGTGAAGACGTCGTCCGCGTCGAGGTACTGCGCCAGCGAGGTGCGGCAGTAGACGCCGAGGTCGATGTCGCCGTGCTTGTCCCTGACCACGTGGTAGGGCCCCGCGATGATCGCGGTGATGTAGGTCGACATGCGGGGCGAGCGCGGGAAGCGCCAGTTCTTCGCGTCGCCGCTCTCCGCCGGCTCGCCGACCGCTGCCATGTTGGTGACGACCTGCCAGTGGGCCGGGGCGAGGATGTCGAACTCGAACGAGGCCTTGAGGTCGGGCTGGTCGAAGCACGCGTAGACGCGGTGCGCGTCGTACGTCTCGAACTGCGAGTAGAGGTAGACCTCGTCGTCCACCGGGTCGACGAAGCGGTGCAGGCCCTCGCCGGTGTTGACGTAGGCGCAGTCGGCGACCACGCGCAGCTCGTTGTCGGCGGCGAGCCCGAAGATCGCGATCCGGTTGCCGTCGAACGCGTCGGCCGGCACCGGCTCGCCGTTCAGGACGATCTCGCGTACGGCGGGCGCGGACAGCTCGACGAACGTCGCGGCGCCGGGCTCGCTGCACGCGAAGCGGATCACCGACGTGGACGAGAACGTCTTGTCGCCCGTCGTCAGGTCCAGCGACACCGCGTAGGAGTCGACCGAGAGCAGTGCGGCGCGACGCTGCGCCTCGTCGCGCAGGAGGTTGTTGTCGGACACGGGGTGGAGAGCTCCGTCTCGAAGGTCCGGCGGCAAGCCGGGTCGGCTGTGCCTCGAATCCTCCCACGAACCCGTGGGGGGTGTGCCGAGATGACTCACCGCGGACTGTAGTGACCCTGCCGCCGCCGTGCGCGGATGGGAACGCGCGGGCCGTGCGTGGGTGGGAATGCGTGAGGCGGCCGCCGGGTTCGCCCAACCGGGTGGCCGACGCGCCGCACCCGAACCTCGGAGGCTCTCCTTGACGACGACCGAACGACCGACGGCAGCACCCGACGCGCTCGACGGCAGACGCTGGTGGATCCTGGCGGTGCTCTGTACCAGCCTGGTGATCGTCGTCGTCGGCAACACGGTCCTCAACGTCGCCCTGCCGACGCTCGTCCGCGAGCTGGAGGCGACTCAGACCGAGCTGCAGTGGATCGTCGACTCGTACGCCCTCGTCTTCGCCGGCTTGCTGCTCACAGCCGGTGCGCTCGGTGACCGCTACGGCCGCAAGGGCGCCCTGACGATCGGCCTGGTCATCTTCGGTGTCGCTTCCGGGTTCAGCGCGTTTGCCGACGGGCCGACGCGGCTGATCGTCGGTCGTGCCGTCATGGGCGTCGGCGCCGCGCTGATCATGCCGGCCACCCTGTCGATCCTGATGGTGGTCTTCCCGCCGCACGAGCGCGGCAAGGCGATCGCGATCTGGGCCGGGCTCGCCGGTGCCGGCGCCGCCATCGGCCCCGTCGGCAGCGGCTTCCTGCTCGAGCACTTCTGGTGGGGCTCGGTCTTCCTGATGAACCTGCCGATCATCGCCGGCGCGCTGGTCGCCGGTGCGATCCTGCTGCCGAAGTCGAAGAACCCGGACGACGCGCCGCTCGACCCGGTCGGCGCGGCGCTGTCGGTCCTCGGCCTCACCGCGCTGCTGTACGGCATCATCGAGGCTCCCAACCACGGCTGGACCGCGCCGGAGACGCTCGCGGCGTTCGCGGCGGCCATCGCGCTGCTCGCCGTCTTCGCCTGGTGGGAGCTGCGGTCCAGCGAGCCGATGCTGCAGCTGCGCTGGTTCCGCAACCCGGCGTTCAGCAGCGCGAGCGGCGCCATCACGCTGGTGTTCTTCGCGATGTTCGGGACGTTCTTCCTGTTCACGCAGTACCTGCAGCTGGTGCTCGGCTACGGCACCCTCGAGGCCGGCGTCCGGATGCTGCCGATGGCGGCCGTGATGATGGTGTCCGCGCCAAACAGCGCGCGGCTGACCGAGCGGTTCGGTCCCAAGCGGGTCGTGGCGGCCGGCCTGGTGACCGTTTCGGTCGGGCTGCTCCTGATGTCCTTCGCGACGGTCGACTCCGGCTACGCCCGGGTCGTCGTGCCGCTGATGATCATGGCCGCCGGCATGGGGACCGCGATGGCGCCGGCGACGTCGACGATCATGGCGTCCCTGCCGCTCGGCAAGGCCGGCGTCGGGTCGGCAGTCAACGACACGACGCGGGAGCTCGGCGGCGCGCTCGGTGTCGCTGTGCTCGGCAGCCTGGCGGCGTCGGCGTACGCGAGCGGGGTGCGCCGGGCGACGAGCGGTCTGCCGGCGGACGCGGCGGCGCTCGCCGAGACGTCGCTCGGCGGCGCCGTCCGGCTCGGCCGCGAGATGGGCGGCACTGCCGGCGACGCACTCGTCCGCGCCGCCCAGACGGCGTACGTCGACGGGATGTCGACCGGCCTGCGGGTCGGCGGCGCCGGCGTCCTGGTGGCCTCCCTCCTCGTGCTCAGGTACCTCCCGTCCCGCGTCTCGCACCAGGCGGCGCCGCCGGCCGACGACGACCTCGCGCGCGACGCCGCGCCGGTTCCGTCCGCCCGCTGAGCCGCTTCTCGTGCGCGAGATCGAGGCCGTCGCGCCTCATATGGTCGGAATGTAGACAAGCTGCTGGATGCGCCCATCGAAGAGCCGCGACTCCACAAGCTCAAGGTCGATATCTGGCAGGTCGGCCAGTATCGGATCCGCGCCCGACGCCCCGGTAATTGCGGGGAATACCAACACGTCCAGCCGATCCACGAGCCCTGCTGCGAGAAGCGCGCGGTTCATCGCGATGCTGCCGTGCGAGCGCAGCGGAACGGGCGACTCCGCCTTGAGGCGGGGGACCGCGTCGACCGCGTCTTCGGGAATCAGGGTCGAGTTGGCCCACTCGAGTGGCGCCTCCAACGACCGCGAGATCACGATCTTCTGACGCGCGGTGAGCGCCTGGAAGCTCGCGCTGTCTGCGTCCTCGGCGGCGAAGCCGGCCATCTCCCGGTAAGTGTTCGCCCCGAGGACGAGCGTCTCGCCTTCACCGACGAAGAACGTCCGGTTGTGCCACTCGATCAGCTCTGGCCCTTCCTTGCCCCAGTAGCCGACAGGGCCAGATCCGAAGCCGTCGAGGCTGGTGAACAGGTCAACGGTGTAGGTAGCCATCTCGAATCGCTCCTTGATCGAAGATCGGTGGCAACAACAGCCGTCACCGTTGTACTGGAAACACCAGGTGGACGACCCGGTCACCCTGCACGCATGTCGTCGGGTTGCCCAGCAGCACGTCCGCTGAGGACAGTCGACCGAAGAACGGTCGGTTGCCCTCCCCCATCACCACCGGCACAAGGTCCACGGCCACTTCGTCCAGCAACCCCAAGTCCAGGCACTGCTTGGCGATAGTCCCGCCGGACACGGCGACAACGCGGTCACCGGCCAGCTCCTGGGCGCGTGCGATCGCTGCCTCGACTCCGTCGGTGACAAAGAAGAACGGTGCATCGGGGTGCGCCTCGACCCAGTCCGACGGAACGTGGTGCGTGACGACGACAACGGGAACATCCACTGTGTGCCGGCCCTGCCAGCCCTCGACCACGTCGAACAGGGTGCGGCCGCATACCAACGCTCCCAGCGAGGACACCCACCGCTGCCAGTGCTCCGCACTCGCTGGGGTGAGGTGCACATCGAAGTCCCCAGCTGGCGTCGGGATGGCGACCTCGCCGTTCTGAAGCCAATCGAACAAGCGGCCGATGGTGTTGTCCTGCTTGGCGACGTAGCCGTCGAGAGACATGATCGCTTGCGCCTGCACGGTGCCCATGAGTTCGTTTCCTCCCGCTGACAGACGCTCCGGCTGGTAGTGCGCTGACGGTGTCATCGTGCGTCACGGCTACCGCCGGTCCGCAGTGGCCGATCCTCGGCCTGGCTTGATCCCGGCGTGCGTCCGGCGTACACCGATGGTCTACGCGAAGGAGCTGGTCATGGCAGTGCGGCAGTGTCCCGAGTGCGAGCTGAAGTTCCTCAGCGAGCAGGAGCTGCGCGACCACCTCGACTCCGAGCACCCCGGCAGCGTGAGTCCGCCGCCGTCGCTGCCGCCCACCCGCCCCGGCGGCTAGGGCGAGGCGGTGGGCGTCGTTTCGTGGTGGGATTCCCGGCATGCGCGTCTACCTGGGATCGGACCACGCCGGTTACGAGCTGAAGGCCCACCTGGTCGACTGGCTGGGCCGGCACGGCCACGAGCCGGTCGACTGCGGGCCGGCTGAGTACGACGCCGAGGACGACTACCCGCCGTTCGTCATAGCTGCCGCCGAACGCGCCGTGGCCGACGAGGGCAGCCGCGCGATCGTGCTCGGCGGGTCGGGCAACGGCGAGGTGATCGCGGCCAACAAGGTGCGCGGCGCCCGCGCGGCGCTCTGCTGGTCACCCGAGATCGCGGTGCTCGCCCGGCAGCACAACGACGCCAACGTGTGCAGCCTCGGCGCGCGGTTCCACAGCGACGACGAGGCGGCGGCGATCGTCGAGCGGTTCGTCACGACGGACTTCAGCGAGGAGGCCCGGCACGTACGCCGGATCGCCCAGGTCCGCGACTACGACCTGACCGGCGCGCTGTCGCCGTCCGACGACTGACCGCGCGTCCGCCGCCGACCGGGGCTCAGGGCTGCGGGTCGGGCTCGGGCAGCCGACGCCGTACGACGACCGTGCGCTCGGCGCGCGCCAGGTCCTCCGCGGTGGGCCGGGCCACGTCCCTCGCCCGCATGGCGCCGCTCGTGCCGACGATCGACGGGCCGGAGCCGACGAGCCCGCTCGCGCCCGAGCCGCCAGACTGACCGTGTCCGCCACCGGGCTGCCCGGAGCGTTCGCGCCGTACCCGGCCCGAACCGGAGTCCGCCATGCCACCCTCCAGAGGAGACCGATGCCCGAGGGACATACCCTCCACCGGTTGGCCCGCGAGCACAACGCGCTGTTCGGCGGCCGGCCGGTCCGGCTGTCCAGCCCGCAGGGGCGGTTCGCGGACGGCGCCGCGCGTCTCGACGGCCGCGTGCTGCGGTCCGTGTCGGCGTACGGCAAGCACCTGTTCCTCGACTTCGGCGCCGGCGACGTGCTGCACGTCCACCTCGGGCTCTACGGGACCTGGCTCACCGGGCGGCAGCCCGCGCCACCGCCACGCGGCGCGCTGCGGCTCCGGCTGGAGAACGACGACGCGTACGCCGATCTGCGCGGCCCGACGGCGTGCGACCTGCTGACCCGCCCGGACGTCGACCGGATCCTCGACCGGCTCGGCTCGGACCCGCTGCGCCGCGGCGCAGACCCGGACGCCGTGTGGACCCGGCTGCACCGCCGGCGTACGCCGATCGGTGCGGTGCTGCTCGACCAGGCGGTGCTCGCCGGCGTGGGCAACGTGTTCCGCGCCGAGGCGCTGTTCGTGCACCGGATCTCGCCGTACCGGCCGGCCGACGCGCTCGACCGCGAGCAGTTCGACGCGCTCTGGGCGACGCTGACCGCGATGCTCAAGGCGGGGGTGCGGGCCGGCCGGATCGTCACCACGCGGCCGGAGCACCGGGAACGGCGGCGCGGCCCGGCCACCCGCGAGGACGCGCACTACGTCTACCGCCGCACCGGCCTGCCGTGCCGCCTCTGCCACACGCCGGTGCGGACCGCCGAGCTGGCGGCGCGCAACGCGTACTGGTGCCCGACCTGCCAGGACCACTGACCGGCCGGGACGACTCAGCCACGCCGCGGCGGCCGTCCGCGCGCGGTCAGGATGGCATCGTGCTGGGCGGGATGTTCTGGTTGAGTCGGAACACGTTGTCAGGGTCGTAGACGTCCTTCAGCGCGGTGAGCCGGGCGAGCTTCGCCGGGGGGTAGGCGCGTCGCACGCCCTCGGCGCCCTCATCGGTGAGGACGTTGACGTACGCACCGCTCGCGAACGGTGCGAGTCCGGCACCGCACCGCCGGCCGGCAGCGATCCGGCCGGCGTCCTCACCGGCGTCGGACCACCCCGACGAAGACACGAACTCGAACACCGTCCGCCGGTGGCTGAACGCGGTCGCGTCGTCGGGCACGTCGGCGATCGCGCCGCCGTACGCCTGCAGGCTCACGTTCGGCAGCAGCGGGCCGGTGCCGTTCTCGGAGCCGCGGAGCAGGAAGGCGTCGATCACCTCGTCATCGAAGCGCTGCAGGTAGTGGCCCTTCCAGTACCGCCGGATGGCGTGCCCTTGCGGCGTGTCCTCGCGTCTCTGCAGCTCGAGGTAGGTGGGCTCGATCACCTCCTCGGCGACCGGTCTGCCCAGCGAGCGCAGGGCGGGCAGCAGCCGGCGGCTCTCGAGGGGGTCGCCGACCCAGACGTATCCGACGGTGAGCGCAGCGCCGCCGTCCGGGGTGCTGCCGACGAACGCGGTGAAGGTCGCACGCCGCGGTGCCTCGGCGTTCAGGTCGCGCCACCCGCGCAGCACGTCGCGGCCCTGATCGAGCGGGAAGGTCACACCGGCGACGAACGCCTGCGGCACCGTCTCGTGCAGCCGAAACTCGAACTCGGTCACGATGCCGAAGTTGCCGCCGCCACCGCGCAGCCCCCAGTACAGGTCCGGGTTGTCCCGCGCGCTCGCGCGCATGACGTCACCGGACGCGGTCACCACCTCGAACGACACGACGTTGTCGCAGGACAGGCCGTGCTGCCTCGCCAGCCAGCCCATTCCGCCGCCGAGCGTCAGCCCGCCGACGCCGGTGTGGGACACGTTGCCGGCCGTCGTGGCCAGGCCGTGCGCCTGCGCGGCGACGTCGAGCGCGCCGAGCAGGGCGCCGCCCTGGACCCACGCGCGCCCCACCTGCGGGTCCACCCGGACGGCGCCCATCGGGGTGAGATCGATCATGAAGCCGTCGTCGGGCACGGCAAGTCCCAGGACGCTGTGCCCGCCGCAGCGGACTCCGATCTGCAGCCCTAGCTCGCGTGCGGTCCGGACCGCGGCGACGACGTCACCGACACTAGAGCAGCGGGCGATCATCCGCGGTCTACGGTTCACCATCGCGTTCCACACTGCGCGACAGTCGTCGTACCCGTCGTCGCCGGGGACCAGCAGCTGCCCCTCGAAGCCGTGACCCGCCGCGCTCGCTGGAGGCATCGACATGAGCGCCAACCTACTGGGATCGAGACTCCGCTCAGAACACCTCGGCGCACCACGGCGCGACGCGGCCGGTGAACATCCGGTCCGCGAGGTCGAGCGCGCCCGGCGTGTGCTCGTCGACGTAACCGGCGGCCGCCATGTGCGTGAGTCGGGTGCCGCCGAGGTACGCAGATCCGAGCTCGGTCGCCGAGAGCGTGAGGTCGGCTGACGCGTCGGTTGGCGTGCACGTCGCGCCGTCCGGCCCGCCGTCCAGCCGCACGCGGCCGGCGTTCCACGGACAGGTGTGGTCGACCACCTCGAGCACGACGCTGCCCGCCACCGAGTAGGTGCGCGCGGCGAGCGCCCGCCCGACGTCGACGAGCCGGACCCACAGCGCGTCACCGAGCGCCGGCTGCGCGCGGCGGACGTCGCCGAGCAGGTAGAGCACCGGGTCGTCCACCGGGCGGTTCCAGGCCTGGACGGTCCGCATCAGGTCGATGTCGAGGACGTAGCGCCACAGCGCGGCGTACGCCGACGGCGTCGTCGCCATCAGCTCGCGCACCTGCACCGTGCCGTTGGGCCCGGTCGGGCCGAACTCCCGCTTGGTCCGGTAGAGCAGATAGCCCTCGGGGCCGGCCGAGGTGTCCACCACGACGCACGTGAGCGAGCTCGACCCCTCGCGAACGCTCTCGACGTCGAGGAACGCGACGTCCCAGCGGGCCGTGTCCCGGCTGATCAGCCCCGGTCGGTCGACGCGGATGCGGTCGTAGAGCTCCTCGGCGACCTGCCGGCACTCCTTCGCCTCGACCATGCGCAGCGTGCCCGACAGCGCGGGTGCACCGGGCGCGAAGGGGCTCGACGACTCCGCCTTGACACCGACCCGCACGGCGGCCAGCCCGTAGCCGAACCGCCGGTAGATCACCGGCTCGGACGCCCAGAGAGCGGCGACCGCCTCACCGCCGGCCTCGTGCAGCTCGGTCAGCTGACGCCGCATGATGGCGGTCAGGATGCCGCGCCGCCGGTGCGTCGGGAGGACCCCGACCCACGTGACTCCGGCGACCGGCGCCGGACCGCCCGGGACCGTCATGTCGAAGGTGAAGATCCCGGCGGTCGCGATCATCCGGTCGCCGTCGAAGCCGGCCAGCGTGCGCTCCGGCTGGAGCGCGGCGATCTCGTACGGCGCGGTGTCCGCACTGACGTCCGCGCCGAACGACCGTTCGACGGTCTCGAACAGGGCCGGCATCTCGCCGGACGTCACGGGTCGCAGCTCGATGCCTGCGGGGGAGTCGGTCATGCTGCCTTCCTACCGGTTGTCCGCGCCGCGCGCAGCCAGGTTTGCGGGCAGCGCGATCGCGGCGGCCGCGTTGACTCACCTGACCGAAGGTGTGTGAATTCCCGGTTGTGACAACGCGCGGCTCGCCTCGTCGTCCCGCGCGGCTCTCGGGTCGGACGCGTGAGCAGGTGCGCCGCCGAGCCACGTTCCCCACGCTGGCGGCGGTCGTGATCGCCATCTGCCTGCTCGTCCCGGAGATCGGCCCGGTCTGGTTCGCGCCCGAGCTGGTCGTCGTACCCCTGCTCGTCGGCGGGCTGCTCCTGCGCCGGCGGCCGATGTTCTGGCTGATCTGGATCGCGGTTGCCGGCGTCCTCTACGACGCGGTGCGGCTGAGCATCCAGGAGCTGCGGCCCGGCGCGCTGCCCGCGCTCGTCGTGGCCGCGCTGGTGAGCTACGAGTCGGCGCGCCGCCGCGACCAGCTGGGCGTCCCGGGCGTCCGCGGCGAAGGCATGCTGATGGAGCTGCGCGACCGGCTCGCGCACCAGGGTGAGCTTCCCGCGCTGCCGCGCGGGTGGCGCGCGGAGTTCGCACTGGAGACCGCGGGCCATGCGGGGTTCGCCGGCGACTTCCTGGTGTCCTGCCGGCGCGAGCACGGGCAGCGACTCGAGATCGCTCTGGTCGACGTCTCCGGCAAGGGCTTCGACGCGGGCACCCGGTCGCTGATGCTGTCCGGCGCCCTGGGCGGGCTGCTCGGCGCCGTACCGCCCGAGCAGTTCCTCCCCGCCGCCAACGACTACCTGCTCAGGCAGGACTGGGACGACGGCTTCGCGACCGCCGTCCACGTGGCGATCGACGTGCGCACCGGCGACTACCTGCTCGAGTCCGCGGGCCACCCGCCGGCCGCGCAGTTCCTCGCGGGGAGCGGGCGGTGGCAGATATCGCAGGCGTCCGGAATGGCGCTCGGGATGTTCCCCGAGGCGGCGTGGACGGCGGTGCGCGGCCGGCTGCGGTCCGGCGACGCGCTGCTGCTCTACACCGACGGGGTCGTCGAGATCCCCGGCAAGGACCTGGACCTCGGCATCGACCGGCTGCTCGGCCAGGCCGACCGGCTGATGGTCAGCCGGTTCGAGGGCGCCGCCGAGCAGCTGCTCGACGCCGTCGCGAAGGGGACCTCGGACGACAAGGCGGTGCTTGTCCTCTGGCGGACCTGACTCAGCGCACGCCGATGAGGTCCACGACGAAGATCAGCGTCTCGCCCGGGCGGATGGCCGCGCCGGCGCCGCGGTCGCCGTACCCGAGGTGGGGTGGGATGACCAGCTGCCGA
>DASQMY010000202.1:0-2845 GCA_035645255.1 Mycobacteriales bacterium | reverse complement strand
GCTGGGCGTCTCCCGCCGGGCGGGCGCCGCGCTCCTCGAGGGGTCGCGTGCGGTGGCGGTGCGCATCCCCGCGCCCGGACTGCCGGGGTCGGCGCTGCGCGCGCACCGGCGGCTCACGCCGGTCCACGGCGGTCCGCCCGGCGAGATCGACCTGGTGGCCTACAGTTCGCCGGCGCAGGAGGCGATGGGGATCGCCGACCGGCTGCGCCGCGCCCACCTGGTCGACGGCGTGCCGTGGGCGCAGATGGCCGTGCTGGTCCGCTCCGGGCGCCGGACCATCCCGACGCTCCGCCGGGCGCTCGTCGCGGCCGGCGTACCGGTGGCGGTGTCCGGTGACGAGATCCCGCTCGCCGACGACCCGGCGGTCACCCCGCTGCTGCTGATGCTGCGCTGCGCGCTCGCGCCCGAGCGGATACACGAGGACACCGTGGAGTCGCTGCTGACCGCGCTCGGCGGGGCCGACACCATGCAGCTGCGCCGGCTGCGCCGGACGCTTCGTGCGCGGGAGCGCGCCGTCGGCGGACGGCTGCCGTCCGGCCACCTGCTCGTCGAGGCCGTCCGCGATCCGCGCGCGGCCGCGGTCCTGCCGGCCGACGTACGCCGGCCGGTCGAGCAGGTGGCCCGGCTGCTGGCCACGGCACGCGCGGCGATCGACCGCGGCGAGACCGTCGAGCAGGTCCTCTGGGACGTCTGGGAGCCTTCGGTGCTGCGGGCCAGGCTCGAGCGGCAGGCGCGCGGCGACGGCTCGGTGGCGACCGCCGCGGCGCGTGACCTCGACGCAGTCATCGCACTGTTCGAGACGGCCGGGCGGTTCGTCGACCAGCTGCCGAAGGCAGGGGCCCGGCTGTTCCTGGAGGACCTCGACGCACAGGAGATCCCCGCCGGCGGGCTCGCCGAGCGGCCGGCGCCGGCCGAGTCGGTCCGGCTGCTGACGGCCCACCGCTCCAAGGGGCTGGAGTGGGACGTCGTGGTGGTGGCCGGTGTGCAGGAGGGGCAGTGGCCCGACCTTCGGCGCCGCGGCTCGCTGCTCGGCGCCGAGCTGCTCCGGGACGTCGGCCGCGCCGCACCACTCGCGGCGCCGGCCACGTCGGCCCAGCTGGTCGAGGAGCGCCGGCTGTTCTACGTCGCCGTCACCAGGGCGCGGCGCCGGTTGATCGTGACAGCTGTCGACAGCGGCGACGACGGCAGCGACCGGCCGTCGCGGTTCGTCGGCGAGCTGGGGCGGCCGGTGCCGGAGCGGGTGGCCCGGTCCCCGCACGTGCTGTCGCTCCGGTCGCTGGTCGGCGAGGTGCGGCACGCGCTGGCCGCACCGGACTCGTCGCCCGCGCTGCGGCAGCACGCCGCCGCGACGCTGGCCGCGCTGGCAGCGGTCGGCCCCGACGGCCGGCCGGTCGTCGCGGCAGCCCACCCGGACACCTGGTGGGGCGTCCGCGACGTGTCGGACCCGGGCCGGCCGCTGGCGCCGCCGGGCCAGCCGGTGCGGGTCTCGCCGAGCGAGGTGGCCACGTTCGACGCCTGCCCGCTGCAGTGGTTCCTCGAGCGCAAGGCCGGTGTGGAGACGCAGCCGGGGGAACGGCAGTCGTTCGGCAACGTGCTGCACGCGATCGCGCAGGTCGCCGCTCAGGACCCCGAGCGAGCGACGGAGGAGGCGATGCTGGCGATGCTGGAGGAGGTCTGGCCCGCCCTGGAGTTCGAGGCTGCGTGGTACGCCGCCCGCCAGTACGACGTCGCGCGCCGCGCCGTGCTGCGGATCGCCCACCAGCAGCGGACCGCGACGCGGCGGCTCGCCGGCGCGGAGGTCGCGTTCTCGATCGAGGTCGACCAGGCGCTGCTCGTCGGCAAGGTCGACCGGCTCGAGATCGACGACGACGGCCGCGGCGTGGTCGTCGACTACAAGACGTCGAGCACCAAGGTAGGCGGCAAGAAGATCCTGGACCACCCGCAGCTCGCGCTCTACCAGGTTGCCACCGAGCGCGGCGGGTTCCCTGGCGTGAGCGCCGGCGGCGGTGCCGAGCTGGTGCAGCTGCGCTCGGGCGACGGCGAGATCGCGCCGATCGAGCGGCAGCCGGCTCTCGACGACCGGCCCGGTCTGCGCGAGGCGACGCTGGAGCTGCTGGCGACCGTGACCCGCGGCGTGCTCGCGGAGGAGTTCCCGGCGCGTCCCGGCGCCGGGTGCGACCGGTGCGTGCTGGTGCGCTGCTGCCCGGCGCAGCCGGCCGGTGAGCAGGTGCTGTCGTGACCAGCTCGTGGCCGGCCGGGGCGCTGCCGTCGCCGATCACCGTAGACGACGTCGCCGCGTTGCTCGACCTGCAGCTCACCGACGAGCAGCGGCAGGCGATCGGCGCCGACCTCGCTCCGGGCGTCATCGTCGCCGGCGCGGGCTCGGGCAAGACCGCGGTGATGGCCGCGCGGGTCGTCTACCTCGTCGGTGCGCGGCTGGTGCGGCCGGAGCAGGTGCTCGGGCTCACCTTCACCAACAAGGCGGCCGCGGAGCTGGCCGCACGGGTCAGAACCGCGCTGGGCCGGCTGCGCGACACCCCATGGGCGCCCGACTCCGACGTCGGCGACGAGCCGACCGTCGCGACCTACAACGCCTACGCCGGCCGGCTGGTCGCCGACCACGGCCTGCGGATCGGCGTCGAGCCGAGTAGCCGCTTGATCACCCGCGCGCAGCAGTGGCAGCTGGCCAGCCGGGCGGTGCGCAGCCACCGCGGCCAGATCAGCTACCTGGCCCTGCAGCCGCGCTCGGTCGTCGCGCAGGTCCTCGAGCTGGCCGGGCAGCTCGCTGACCACCTCGCCGACGCGGCCGACGTGCACGCCGAGCACGAGCGGCTGCGGGAGCGGC
>DASQMY010000201.1:0-6877 GCA_035645255.1 Mycobacteriales bacterium | reverse complement strand
GGAAGCCACCCGCAGGTCGGCGCCGCGCGCGCGTTCGGCATCGTCGGCATCGTGATCGCCGTTCTCGAGATCGTCGCAACCATGTTCGGCGGGGCCGCGGGGGCGCTGTTCGGCTGAGGAGTGGCCATGCCTCTCGCGGCGGTCGACGCACTGGCTGCCGAGCAGCATGGCGCCGGTTCGCCGGCGATCGTGGTCCGGACTTGCTTGCCGCGCAGCGCGCCCACCTGTCCGTGCTGGCGCATCAGCCGCTCGGTGCACCGCGCCGCGTCATGGCCGTCCACGCGCAGCCGGGGCCAGATCTTTCCGCGCACCGAGTCGGTCAGCGAAGCGGCGCGCTCGGACCTGCGCGATCAGTGTGACGATCTCGCTGTCGCGCAGCGCCCGCGCGGCGTTGTCGTAGTAGGTGCTCGGAGGGATCGGGCAGCGGTACTCGGAGCACCCTGCAGATCGGCTCGATCCGAGCTGGTCCTCGACCTAGCCGACGTAGTCGACGATCACCGGTACGGGCGGTCGAGCGCCGCGAAAAGAGCGATGCCGTCTTGAGGATCTCGTTCGCCCGACGCAGCTCGGCGCCCTGCTGGGTGAGCTCGCCGATCTCGGCGATCTCCTCAGTCGGGCGGCCCGGCAGGCTGCGGCCGTCGACCTCGGCCCGGCGGACCCTTGCCAGCGTCTCCGGCGACCCGAGCCGAGTTTGCGCGGTCGACCGGATCGCATCGAACTCGCTCGGGTACTGGCCCTTCGACTCGATCAGCAGACGGGCAGCGCGCTCCCGCAACTCGCGCGGGTAGAACGGACGTCCCAGAGTTCATCCTCCAAGTAATGAAGTCTCCCGACACCCCGGGAGGGCTCAAACCGCTTGCTACTGCGGCCGGCCCGCACCCGCAAGCGTCGCCGGTAATGCTGCGACCGGGTCCGCCAGCTGGAGTCCGCGCCGGAAGTGCGCGGCGCCGTACGCCGAGGCCGTAGACCGGACCCGGGTCGATCAGAAAGCGCACAGCCAGGTTGAACGCACCGCTGGCGGTGCCAGGATCCGCCCCGGCGCTGGGGCTCGAGAGGCGCACCTTTGACGTGTGGCCCAGGTACGACAAACGCATGCACCACCGTCGTACCACTCGTCCTCGGCGAGCGCCGTCCGCGCCGCTTCGGCGGCGAAGTCGACACCCGCGGTGATCACCGGGTTCGGCGGCGGGACGCGGTCGTGAGCAGCTGATCGACCGGCGCGTCGTCGTCGCTCAGCACCTGCCCGTCGCCGGCGAACCGCTCGACGGTGGTGCGGGCGATGACCGAGTCGGGCTCGTCCCGGCCGGACGCTCTCGTGAGCAACGCCTCAACCGGCAGCGGGCTGTCGCTCGCCACCAGCACCAGGTTGCCCCCTCCTCACCCGCGACGATGCCTGGCGGCGCCATCAGCACGACGTCCTGAAGCGCCGCCAGCAGCGTTGCCGTCTCGGCGCGCGCGCGAGCGCTAGCGGCGGGTTGTCCATGACGTTGAGCAGGTAGCCGCCTCCGGGCCGCAGCACCCGGCGTACCTGCTGAACCATCTCAGAGGTTGCCAGCTGCCACGTCACAGCGAGGCTGCCCAACGCGTCGCCGACGACGACGTCGTACGCCGCGGCCGGCAAGTCGGCGATCTCGGTCCGCGCGTCCGACGAGCCGCGCTGGGTCATCGCCCGCGCGGCCGTCGAGACCTTTGCACGAGACCGAGGTCCTCGCGGCCGATGATCCCAAGGTCACGCTCGTCGGCATCCGCGCGACCCGGCGGTCCTCTGGTCGGTGATGAGCGCGCAGTGTCTCGCCCGCTGCGGCGGCTGGCCGACCAGCTCGTCGAGCCCGCGTCATCCGACCTCTCGGCCGTCACGCACACGGAGGTGCGCCTACCTGGCTGAGCCGCGACGCGGGCAGCGAATGTGAACGGCCGGCTCGCGCGTCACGCACGAGCCGGCCGGTCACCCTCTCTCAGCGCTTGCTGTAGAGCCAGGGGTCCTTGAGGTCGAAGAACTCGGGCGTGCCTTCGGTGAGCGAGTCCATCTCGGCCATCTGCGCCTTGAGCGCCTCCGGTGGCTCCTTCTTCTCGCCCTCGCGCGCCTCCGCCTCGGACGTGAAGTAGAGGGCCATCGTGTAGGTCCCGTCGTCGTGAATCAGCGCCAGGCTGCCCAGCACGTCGGGCCGGAACTCGGCCCAGAGGTCGGAGTCCTGCGTCATCAGCTCGCGCGCCCGCTCGTTGTTGGTGCCGCGGCCGCGCATGATCTGCACGAAGCCGGCCGAGTCCGGGTCGCCGGCGAGGTCGGGGATGACGTCGCTGCTCTCGCGGAACGTCGCGGGCGCCTTGAAGAACCCGGCCATCTCCGACCACCACTTGTCCTGCTCCGGTCGCTGGCTGTTGCGGCGGGCCGCCTCCTCCGACTCGAACCTGGCGAGCGCGATGAAGTGGCCGTCGTCGGTCACGCCGGCCGTCGTACCGAGCCAGCCAGGTGCCTCCTGACCGAGGTTCGCGACCCACCGGTCGAGCGCCGAGCGCACCTCGGACGGGTTGGTGACGTCACCCTCGATGACCTGAACGAACATGGCATCTTCCCTTCTGCCGAGCCGCCCACTGACACCCAGACGCTACGACTGCGGGCACCGCCGGGGAAGACCGGCGGGGTCGATCGCCGGGGCGGTGATCGGGCGCGTGACCTTCCGGTGCAAGGTGCGGTAGACCGCGACAAGTGCGGCGCAACACACGCGAACTAGTCATTTCGGGTGGCACGGACACGGACAAATGAGGTCATAGGAATTCTTGGGGGGCCGAGCGATCCTTTGGCGGAGGCTCTTTCGCCTCGCGTGACCCGCTCGCGCCATTAGCCGGCGAGAACACGGATGTTCGACCTCGCAGCCGCTCCGATCCGGACCGCGGCTCCTACCCCCAGGGAAAGGCCGCAGATGCGCGGACTGCTTAGCCGTGGGACAGCTCGTAACCTCGGGCTCGTCGCCGCAACTGGACTTCTGACCGTCTCAGTGACGACCGGCACCTCCACCGCCGGCACGTTACTGGGCTCCTCGCCGGCCGAGTCGTCGGCCGGCCGGGCCGGCACGCAGGTCGCCTACACGACCGGCCGCTACATCGTCACGTTCGACGAGGAGCCGGTGGCGTCGTACGACGGCACGCGGCGCGGCTTCGCGGCGACCCGGCCCGCCCGCGGTCAGAAGATCAACCCCGCCTCGGCGGCAGTACGGGCCTGGCAGCGGCACCTCGTCTCGCGGCACGACGCGGCCCTCGCCGCTGTCGGCGGGCAGAAGATCTACGACTACACCGTCGCCAACAACGGCGTCTCGGCGCACCTGACCGCCAAGCAGGCGGCTCGCCTTGCGCGGATGACGGGCGTCGTCGCCATCGAGAAGGACCAGCTGCGGACCCCCGACACGACGGAGTCGCCGCGGTTCCTCGGCCTCACCGCGGCCGGCGGACTGTGGCAGCAGCTCGGCGGCGCGAAGAACGCCGGAGCCGGCACGGTCGTCGGGGTGCTCGACACCGGCATCTGGCCGGAGAGCGAGGCCTTCAAGGGCGGCACCGGCATCCCGGTCCCGGCCGACTGGAAGGGCGCGTGCCAGGCGGGTGCCAGCTTCGGTACGCAGACCTGCAACGACAAGCTCGTCGGCGCGCGCTACTACGTCGCCGGCTTCGGCAAGGGCAACGTCGCGTCGACCGAGTACCTCTCGCCGCGGGACGGCGACGGCCACGGATCGCACACCGCGTCCACCGCTGCGGGCAACCACGGCACGACGGCTGTCATCGACGGCAAGACGCTCGGCAGCGCGTCCGGCATGGCGCCGGGTGCCAAGGTCGCGGCGTACAAGGTCTGCTGGACGGGCAAGCCGGGCGTCGACCCGGGCTGCTTCAACTCGGACAGCGTCGCCGCGATCAACCAGGCGGTCCTCGACGGCGTCGACGTCATCAACTACTCCATCGGCGGCTCGTCCGAGTCGGACATCCTCGACTCGGTGGAGCAGGCGTTCCGCGGCGCGTCCAACGCCGGCGTCTACGTCGCCGCGTCCGCCGGCAACAGCGGTCCCGGCGCAAGCACCCTTGACCACCCCAGCCCCTGGCTGACGACCGTAGCGGCGGGCACGCACCGCCGGGCGTTCCAGGCAGTCCAGCTCGGCAACGGCGCCCGGTACGTCGGCGCGTCCACCACCGGGCCGCTCACGACCGCTGCGCCGCTCGTCACCTCGGTGAGCGTCAAGGCAGCAGGCGCGACCGACAGCAGGGCGGCGCTTTGCGCTGCCGGGACGCTCGACGCGGCGAAGGCGGCCGGCAAGGTCGTGCTCTGCAACCGCGGCGTCGTGGACCGGATCGAGAAGGGTTTCGAGGTCAAGCGCGTCGGCGGCCTGGGCATGGTGATGGCCAACACCTCGGCCAACTCGCTGAACGGCGACTACCACCCGGTGCCGGCAGTGCACATCACACACACTGACGGCGCGCTCGTCCGGACCTACGCCGCAACTGCGGGCGCGACGGCAAGGATCGTGCCGCTGACGGCGACCGAGCTCGCAGCGGCGCCGCAGGTCCCGGAGGTCACCGACTTCTCGTCGCGCGGTCCCTCGACGACCACAGGCGGCGACATCCTGAAGCCCGACATCACCGCGCCGGGCAACGACATCCTCGCCGCGGTCGCACCGCCGTTCCACCACGGCCGGTCGTGGGACTTCGTCTCCGGAACGTCGATGTCGTCCCCGCACATCGCCGGCATCGGCGCCTTGATGAAGGCGAAGCACCCGACCTGGCTGCCGTCGGAGATCAAGTCGGCGCTGATGACCAGCGCGGGTGACACGGTGTCGAGCGCGAACAACCCGTTTGCGCAGGGTGCCGGGTGGGTCGCCCCCAACCGGGCGGCGAACCCGGGTCTCGTCTACCCGACGACGCCCAACGAGTACCGCCAGTACATGGTGAGCCAGGGCGTCCAGTTCAACCCGCCGTACGACACGCTGACGCCGATCTCCGGCTCGGACCTCAACCAGGCCTCCATCGCGGTCGGCCGGGTGGCCGGTGTCCGCACCGTGACCCGCCGGGTCCGCAACGTCAGCGGTGTGGCCCAGACGTTCAAGGCGACCGCCGCACTGCCCGGGTTCGAGGTGGTGGTGTCGCCGAGCTCGCTGAAGCTGGCTGCGGGCGAGACCAAGTCGTTCACCGTCACGATGTCCCGCGTCGACGCAGCGCTAGGTCAGTGGGCGAAGGGCTCGCTCACCTGGTCCAACAAGGCGTTCAGCGTGCGGTCGCCGATCGCCGTGAAGCCGGTTGGCGTCGCGGCACCGGCTGAGGTCCATGGCGCGGCAAGCGCTAGCGGGTCCCAGTCGTTCCAGGTGACTCCCGGCTACACCGGCTCGATGACGAGCACGGTTGCGGGTCTGGTCGGCGTCACGCCCGAGGCGGGAGTCGTGACCACGGAGGCGTTCAACAGCGACGCCCCGGTCGCGGGTCCCGGCACCAAGCACTACGCCGTGACGGTCGCTGAAGGCAGCAAGGCGGCGCGGTTCTCGCTCGACTCCGACGACAACACGGCCGACCTCGACCTCTGGGTCTACAAGGACGGCCAGTTCGTGACGCTGTCGGCCTCGGGCGCGGCTGACGAAGAGGTCACCATGCTTGCGCCCGCGGCAGGGACGTACGACGTCTACGTCAACGGGTGGGCGACGCCTGGCGGCTCTACGACGTACAAGCTCAGCAACTTCGTCGTGGGCTCGACGAGCGCGGGCAACGCGTCGGTGTCGCCCAGCCCGGCTTCGGTCACGGGCGGTACGGCGACGACGCTGACGGCTTCGTGGACCGGGCTGGATGTCGCGAAGAGGTACCTCGGTGTCGTGTCGTACTCCGGCGCGGACGATGTGACGCTGCTGTCCGTCGGCTAGCGCCGCTGTGACGAGAACGGACCCGGCGACCTCGGTCGCCGGGTCCGTTCTTTCTGTTCCGGAGTGGCAGCAGTCTGCCGCGGGGCGTCGTCAGCCGAGCGCGCTCGCGGGCCGGGCGGTGATGAGCCACGCCGAGCCGTCGAACTGGACCCCGTCTTCGGTCTGGTGTTCCTCAAGCGTGCGACGCAGCGCGTCGAGCGACGCCGCACGCGTGTCGGCGTCGAGGTCTGCGGTGAGTCCGCGGGTGATGCCGAAGGTGCTCATGAACGCGAACGCGTCGTCGGCGTCCCGTCCGAAGGTGAGCGGCTCGGCGACCTCGTCGAACCGCACGTCGAGGAACCCGGCGCGGCTGAGCACGTCGTGCGCGTGCTCGCGCCTGGCGAACGCGAACGGACCAGGCGCGTCGGCTGGCGGCGTGGGCAGTTCACGGCCGGCGGCCAGGGCGGTGCGGACCGCGACGACCCACTCGTTGCGCGCCAGCTCGCGCCAGACCAGCAGCGCGATGTGCCCGTCCGGTCGTAGTGCCCGCGCGATGTTGGTGAACGCGGCGACCGGGTCGGCGAAGAACATCGCTCCGAAGCTGCTGATCGCGACGTCGTACGACGCCGGCTCGAACTCGTGCACCTGCGCGTCGGCCTGCTCGAACCGGACGTTGGTGAGTCCCTCGGCGGCGGCACGCTCACGAGCGCGGTCGAGCATCCGCGTGGACAGGTCGACGCCGAGTGCTGAACCTGATGTCGCGACTCGGGCCACATCCCGAGTCGACCCGCCCGTCCCGCAGCCGACATCGAGGACGGTGGAGCCGGGCGTGAGCGCCGCCGCATCGCGCAGGACGCTGCGGTACGGCGCGTTGGTCGCTTCGTACCGGTCTGCGTTCTCGGCCCAGTGGGCGCCCTCGTCACCGTCCCACGCTGCGGCCATGTCGACGTTCGCGATCGTCATCGTGCGCCTCCCGCTCGACCCGGACGACGCGAGAATCTCAGCCGGGGAAC
>DASQMY010000200.1:0-6297 GCA_035645255.1 Mycobacteriales bacterium | reverse complement strand
ACGTAGAACGCCGGTCCGGTGACGCCGGCGGTTGCACCACCGGCGGCTGCGATCACGCCGCCCAGCAGTGCCGTCGTCGCGACCATCGTGGTGAGGGTCCGGTTTGCTCGCATGACGTGTACCTCCGAGTCGTGCCGGCCGCTGTCGGCCGGTCGTCGCCGAGTCAACGGGCTCCGGCGCCTGAGGAGATGACGGCGACCTTGCCGAGTTCTTTCCGATTGCGAACGGCCCGAGTCGGCCTTACCGGGCGCTTACGGAAGCGACGCAGAAGTGACCGGAGCGACGTGCCGGTGCTTCACTCGGACCATGGCCACCCGCGTGCTCGTCGTCGACGACGACGAGACGATGACGGACGTGGTCCGCCGCTATCTCGAACGCGCCGGGCACGAGGTGCTCGTCGCTGCCGACGGTGTCACGGCGTTGCACCTCGCCCTGACCGAGCACCCCGACCTGGTCGTGCTCGACCTGATGCTCCCCGGCATGGACGGCCTCGAGGTGTGCCGGCGCCTCCGGAGCACGACCACCGTGCCGATCGTCATGGTCACCTCACGCGACGACCAGGCGGACCGGATCACCGGCCTGGAGTTCGGCGCTGACGACTACGTGGGCAAGCCGTTCAGCCCGCGCGAGCTGGTGCTCCGCGTCGACGCGATCCTGCGCCGCAGCGGTGCGGCCCTGCGCGCGCACACCGCCGGGGTCGTCAGCGACGGCGACCTGGTCGTCGACCTGACCGCGCACGAGGCGCGCCTCGGTGGCCGGCTGCTCGCGCTGACCTCCCGCGAGTTCGACCTGCTCGCCTTCCTGCTGCAGCGGCCGCGCACGGCGTTCAGCCGCCAGCAGCTGCTGCAGCAGGTGTGGGACTGGTCGTTCGGCGACGAGTCGACGGTGACGGTCCACATCCGCCGCCTGCGGGAGAAGATCGAGGCGGACCCGTCCAGCCCGAAACGGATCGTGACCGTCTGGGGTGTCGGCTACCGGTTCGACCCGGTGCTCGCGAGAGACCCCGCGTGATCAGCGCGGACGACCTCCTGGTGATCGCCGCCGTCGTCCTGACGGTTGCGGTACTCGGCGTCGTCGCGGGCGGGCTCGCGCTGCACGCGGTGCGCGGCGCGAGCATCTGGACGTCGGTTGCCGTCGTGATCGGTACGGCGACGCTCGTGATGGCGTCCGGGGTCGTCGCGATGAGCTTGCTGATGCTGGTGTCCGGCGACGCGTTCCAGGTGCTGCTGATCTCGGTCGTAGCGGCATCGGCGGCGTCCGGACTCGTCGCCCTCGCGCTCGCCAGGCGGATCACCCGCAGCAGTGCGGCGCTGGGCGAGGCGGCCCAGCGCGTCGGCGCCGGCGAGCCACTCACCGCACCGCTGGATCCGGACACCCGCGAGCTGCGGTTGCTCGCCGAGGCGCTGCGATCGGCGTCCGTGCGGCTGGCCGAGTCGCGCGACCGCGAACGCTCGGTCGAGGCCGCCCGCCGCGAGCTCGTCGCCTGGGTCAGCCACGACCTGCGCAGCCCGGTCGCCGCGTTGCGCGCGATGGCCGAGGCGCTCGAGGACGGGGTCGTCGCCGACCTGGCGACGGTCGCGGACTACCACGGGCGGATGCGCCGCGAGACGGTCCGGCTCGGGCGGATGATCGACGACCTCTTCGAGCTGGCGGCGATCCACGCCGGCGCGCTGGTCGTCACGCCGCGGCGCAGCTCGCTGCGCGACCTCGTCGACGAGGTGCTGCAGAGCGCCGAGCCGCTCGCCGCTGCCAAGCGGCTGACCCTCGACGCCGACGACGTCGACGACGTCGTCGCGCTCGTCGACCCGGACCAGCTCGCGCGCGTCGCGCGCAACCTCGTCGCCAACGCGATCCGGCACACCCCACCGGGCGCGCGGGTTGCGGTGCGCTGCGGCGTGCGCGACGGGACGCCGTACCTCGAGGTCGCCGACGCCTGCGGCGGCATCCCGGAGGCGGACCTCGCCCGGCTGTTCGAGGTCGGCTACCGCGGCGAGTGGGCGCGGACCCCGGGCCACGACGTCGGCGCGGGTCTCGGTCTCGCCATCGCGAAGGGCATCGTCGACGCGCACGGCGGGCGGCTCGACGTACGCAACGAGGATGCGGGCTGCACGTTCACGGTGACTCTCCGGGGCGTGAGCCGGCCGGCGACCGTGCCGGCGCCGGCCTGACCGGCTGTCCGCGCCTGACGTGCACCGTCTGCAGCACCGCCGGCCAGCCCACCGCGAGCCCGCCGCCGAGCAGTGCTCCGGCGACGGCGTCACTCAGCCAGTGCGCGCGCAGGTAGACCCGCGACGACGCCATCACGAACGCGAAGACGATCGCCCAGATCTCCCACTGCAGCCGGCGCCGGCCCGGCGGGATCAGCACGACGACCAGGCTGACCGCGGTGACCGCGCCGGCGATGGCGTGCCCCGAGGGGAACGACGCCGCCGTCGTGCCGATCAGGCTGCCGGGCGGGCGGGGCCGGTCGTACAGCGCCTTGACCGGCCCGATCAGCAGCTCCGACGTCAGCACCGCGAGGGTGAGGGCCACCAGCTGCCGGTGCCACCGGCGCGCGACGAGCAGCGCCGCCGCGGCTAGCCGCAGCCCCCAGTTGATCCAGACGCCGCCGACCGCGGAGAGCAGCTCGGCCGCCACGGTCGTCGGCGCGTTGCGCACCCGGCCGGCCAGCCGCCATACCGCGTCGTCGACGCTCTGCACCCGCTCAAGACTCTCCGGTACGGCGACGAGCGCGCACAGTGCGGCGCCGGCGGCGAGCATCCCTGCGGACAGGGCGAGCGCGCGCCGATGGTTGGTCAGCATCGGTCAGCCGCCGTCACGTCGACTCCGGCACGAGATCCGTCCGCGGGGCGCCGCCGGGTGGGCGGCGCCACGACGTGTTGCGCCGCCAGAACGCGTAGGCCGCCACCCCGAGCGGGATCGGCAGCACGAACGTCAGCGCGCGGAAGATCAACACTGCGGCCGCGACCTCGGCGCGGTCCCCGCCGGCGGACGACAGCCCGGTTATCAGTGCGAGCTCGACGACACCCAGTCCGCCGGGCGTGATCGGGATTGCCGTGAGCAGCCGGGCGAACGCGAACACGGCGAGCGCCTCGACGGTGCTGACATCCCGTTCCGCCACCCCCAGGTGCCGGAGGGCGAGCAGCAGCACGGCGAAGAGCGAGAGATGGCTGACGACCGTGGTGGCAGTGATCCAGTGCCAGCGGGCGGTGAGCAGCAGGATCACCCGACGGCGGAACTTCGTGGTCGCGAGGTGCCAGCCGGAGACGGGCGGCCTGCCGAGCAGCCCGCGTAGCGACGACGCGATCCGCGCGGCGCGCAGACCCATCCGGGCGGCCGACTCCTCGCTGCGCAGCAGCAGGCGCAGCGCCACCATGGCGCCGATGAGGGCGGCGACGCCGAGCAGGCCGGCCACGACCCGTCCGCCGCTCGCACCGCCGGAGAACGCCAGCAGCGTCAGCGCGAGGACCGGCATGCCGAGCTTGGCGAAGTTGTTCCACAACCCGGTGATCAGCAGCGACACCGAGCTGCGCGACCGCGAGAAGCCCCATGAGGAGTACATCGAGTACGACATCGCGATCCCGAGCGCACTGCCGGCTGGGACGGTGTTGGAGACCGCGGTGCTCGACTGGGCGACGACCGCGGCCTGGGCGTAGGTGAGCCCCGGCATCGTCGCCACCATGAGGATCCAGTACGTGATCAGGTTCCACATGGCCGCCAGCGCCAGCGTCCCGACCTCCAGCCAGGTCATCGACCTGATGTGGTCCCAGACCGCCCCGATGCTGGTGAACTCCGGCAGGAACCGGCCGAAGACCAGCGCGATCAGCGCGATCGACGCCAGCGGCCCGAGCACCTGCCGGACGCCGAGCCGCCGCCGCCGCGGCACCGCGGCCGAATCCCCCGGCTCGGCGGCTGTCAGCCCTTCCCGCGGAGCCGAGGCGTCGGTCACTCGGCCACCGGGTCCAGCGACAGCCGGCCGTCGGAAGCCGCACTGACGAGCTGCCGGACCGTGTCCCTGCTGACGAAGCCGACGCCCTGCGCGACACCGGCGAGCGGCTCGCCGCGCGTCGTACCGCGCAGGTTGAAGTGGTAGGTCACGCAGCCGCCCTCGAATGTGTAGTAGCGGTCTCCGACATAGCCTGGCGTCACCCTGGTCACCCGCTCGAACCGCCGGGCGCCGGTCCGCTCGCTCGGCACCTCGGTCGCGTCGCGCACGTCACACGTCCGGGTCAGGGTGACGTCGACGGCGCCGACGCCGTCGCGGTCCGAGTCGAGCCCGAAGTACGCGCGGCCGTTGCGTGCCTGGAGGCTCTGCGTCGACCAGCCGGCCGGGAGGGTCTTGATGCACGGCAGCAGCGTTGCGCTGGGCACCGCCTGGGCGACCAGCACCGCACTGCCGAACCGGTCGCCGGCCCGCATGCTGCACGGCGGCGGTCCGCCCTGGGTGCGCTCCGGCTCGACCGGCCGCGCGCAGCCGGTGAGCAGCACCACCGACGCGACCAGAGCGGCTGGCGCGGCTCTCATATCGGGCTCGTCAGGAGGCCGACGGCGATCTGGACGAACACGAGGCCGAGCAGCACGGCGATCACCGTCAACCCGGCGCGGCGGATGCTCCACCGCTGGATCTTCACGCGAGGCAGCGTGTACGGGAGCAGGCTGGTGAACTCGGCATGCAGGTCGCGCCCCTGCGCGCGCAGCATCCGCCGCAGCTGCGACGGCATGGTGAGTCCCCGGGTGGTGGCGGCGAACGCCTCCGCGAGCTCCTGCTCGGAGAACTGGAGCTTCGCCCGCTCGTAGACCGTGCTGGCGTCGGTGCGCAGTCCGAGCACGAGCATCATGTTGCCGAGGTCGACCGCCTGCCGCCACGGGCTCGGCCGGATCTGCGCGAACGCGGAGTCGATGACGTGCAGCCGGCCGTCGCGCACCAGCAGGTTGGCCGGCTTGATGTCCCGGTGCGCCAGTCCCGCTTCCCACATCCGGCGCACCACGCGCAGCCCTTGGTCGATGATGGACTCGTCGACGTCCGCGTCGCCGATCTCCTTCGCGTTCTCCATGAACTCCATGACGAGCAGGTACTCGCGCTCGGGTGTGATCTCGACGATGCCGTAGGGCCGCGGGACGGGCAGCCCGGCGTCGAACAGCAGCCGCAGGACGTAGTCCTCGTACTGGACCAGTCGCCGTACGGCGTTGTAGGGCTTCTCGTCCTCCAGTCGCCCGTACAGCAGAGTGCGGGCGAGCTTGTACCAGCGGTCCGCGCGCAGGTGGTTGATCGCGTAGAGCTTGCAGAACAGGTGGATGTCGGGGTCGCCCTTGACCTTGACGCGCAGCGGCGTCGAGCCGCCGGACCCCTCCAGACCGAACGCCTTGACGTCGACGGCGATCAGGCCGAGCTGCTCCTCGAGCGCCCGAACGATCGCCTCACCGCGGATCCCGGTGACGTCGAGGTGAGCGGTGCGCCCGCGCCGGTAGGTCACCGGGAAGACGTCGTTCGGCGCGAAGAACCGGAACGCGGCGAGCGGCAGGGCGACGCCGATCACCAGGCCGGCCAGCGCGTCGGTCGGCGCATCCTGCGCCAGGTAGACGCGCGAGAGGATGACGAGCGCCAGCACTGTGCCGACGGCGATCTTTCCCCTGTCGCGCAACCGGCCACGCGGGACGTTGGCGTAGAGCGTGCTGACCAGGAACGCAGCGAGCACCGCGACGGGCAGCGACGGCATCGCGAAGCCCTTCCACGGCCCGAGGATCTCGATGCCGACCGGGCGCGGCCGGCCGATCACCCCGATGACGAAGCCGCCGATGTTGACGACGACGAGACCCACCGCCACCCAGATGAACAGGTGCCGCCAGCGGCGCCAGGCGATCATCGCCGCCAGGTTGACCAGCCAGAGCACCTGCAGGAACCGGCCGGTGCCGGCCAGCCCGATCACCTTCGCCACCCTGGTGAGCCACGCCGTGCGCAGCTCGGCGACCGTGGCGAGGACGGCGTGGTCCCAGATGTCGACGGCCCCGCCGGCCCGCCGGTTGACCGAGATCAGCGTCGCGAACGCCACGGCGATCGCGGCCAGCACCAGCCACGACTTCCCGGATGCGTTCAGTGCGTGGGGCAGCGGCGGCGCCTCACCGGACGGCCGCCGGCGCCGCTGACCCTGGACGACAGCGGGTGCGGGTGGCTGCGGATGCGCGCCCGGCCGGGGCACCGCCTCGGGAGTGGAGGTCATGTCGACGAGCCTCCCGAGTGGCACTGGTGCAGCCTGCGACCGGTCTACACGGTGGAGACCCGCTCATCGATAATCAACC
>DASQMY010000199.1:0-3280 GCA_035645255.1 Mycobacteriales bacterium | reverse complement strand
GGGGTCGGCACCCTCGGCGCCCGGGTCGGTGTCGAACGCGATGATCGGCTGGCCGACGTCGACAGTCGTGCCCTCCGCGTGGAACAGCCTGGTGACGACGCCGGCGTACGGCGACGGCACCTCGACCGCGGCCTTGGCCGTCTCGACCTCGACGATCGGCTGGTTGACCTTGACCTCCTCGCCGGGCTGCACGAGCCACTTGAGGATCTCTCCTTCGGTCAGTCCCTCACCGAGGTCCGGGAGCTTGAACTCCTTGATGCGCGACATCAGCAGGTCCCCTAGAAGGTGAAGGAACGGTCGACCGCGGCGAGCACCCGGTCGAGGTCGGGCAGGTAGTCCTCCTCGACCCGCGACGGCGGGTACGGCGTGTCGAACCCGGTCACGCGGAGCACCGGCGCCTCCAGGGAGTAGAAGCACGTCTCGCTGATCCGTGCGGCGAGCTCGCTCGACAGCGAGCACTCGCTCGGTGCCTCGTGCACGACGAGCGCGCGACCGGTCTTCTGGACCGACGAGAGCACCGGCGGCAGGTCGATCGGTGACAGCGAGCGCAGGTCGATGACCTCGAGGCTGCGGCCGTCCTCCTCGGCGACGGTCGCGGCGTCCATGCAGACCTTGACCATCGGTCCGTACGCGATCAGCGTCGCGTCGGTGCCGGGGCGCACGACGCGGGTGCTCCACAGTGGCTCGGGCGTCATCGAGACGTCGAGCTCTGCCTTCTCCCAGTAGCGCCGCTTCGGCTCGAAGAACACGATCGGGTCGTCGTGCGCGACCGCCTGCTGGATCATGAAGTAGGCGTCGATCGGGTTGGAGCAGGCGACGACGCGCAGGCCCGCGGTGTGGCAGAAGTACGCCTCCGGCGACTCGCTGTGGTGCTCGACCGCGCCGATCCCGCCGCCCATCGGGATCCGGATCGTGACCGGCATCGCGACGTTGCCGTCCGAGCGGTTGCGGTACTTCGCCAGCTGGCTGACGATCTGGTCGAACGCCGGGTAGACGAATCCGTCGAACTGGATCTCGCAGACCGGCCGGTAGCCGCGCAGGGCCAGGCCGATCGCCGTACCGATGATCCCGGACTCGGCCAGCGGGGTGTCGATCACCCGGTGCTCGCCGAAGTCCTTCTGCAGCCCGTCGGTCACCCGGAAGACGCCGCCCAGCTTGCCGACGTCCTCGCCCATGATCAGGACCTTGTCGTCGGCCTCCATCGACTTGCGGAGGCCCTCGTTCAGCGCCTTCGCGAGAGTCAGCTGCGGCATCTCAGTGCTCCCGGTCGGCGAAGCCGGCGAGGTAGCCGGCGAACTCGGCGCGCTGCTCGGTGAGCAGCGGTGTCATCTCGGTGTAGACCTGGTCGAAGATGGAGACCGGGTCGGGGCTCTGCATCGAGCGGCACCCCTCCCGCAGCCGAATCGCCAGCTCCTCCGACTCCTTCTCCAGCTGGTCGAAGAAGTCGGCGTCGGCGAGCTGCTGCTTGTGCAGGAAGCTGCGCATCCGCTCGATCGGGTCCTTGAGCTTCCACGCCTCGAGCTCGCTGGACAGCCGGTAGCGGGTCGGGTCGTCGGACGTGGTGTGCGCACCCATCCGGTAGGTGAACGCCTCGACAAGCGTCGGGCCGTTGCCCTCACGGGCGTTGTCCAGCGCGGCGCGGGTCACCGCGAGCGTGGCCAGCACGTCGTTGCCGTCGACCCGCACGCCTGGGAAGCCGAAGCCGAGCGCCCGCTTGTAGAGCGGGATCCGCGACTGCTTCTCCAGCGGCTCGGAGATCGCCCATTGGTTGTTCTGGCAGAAGAACACGATCGGCGCGTTGAACACCGCGCCCCACACGAACGCCTCGTTGACGTCGCCCTGACTGGACGCGCCGTCACCGAAGTAGGCGATGGTCGCCGCGTCCGCGCCGTCGCGCTGCATCCCCATCGCGTAGCCGGTGGCGTGCAGCGTCTGCGAGCCGATGACGATCGTGTAGAGGTTGAAGTTGTGCTCGTTCGGGTCCCAGCCGCCCAGGCTCGCGCCGCGGAACAGCCCGAGCAGGTGCAGCGGGTCGACGTCGCGGCACCACGCGACGCCGTGCTCCCGGTAGGTCGGGAAGGCGAAGTCCTGCGGCAGCAGCGCGCGGCCTGAGCCGACCTGCGCCGCCTCCTGGCCGAGCAGCGAGGCCCAGATGCCCAGCTCGCCCTGGCGCTGCAGCGCGGTCGCCTCGACGTCGATCCGCCGGACGAGCACGAGGTCGCGGTAGAGCGCGCGGTAGTCCTCGTCGCTGAGGTCGAGCGAGTAGTCGGGGTGCTCGACCCGTTCGCCCTCGGGTGTGAGCAGCTGGACGAGCTCGGACCCGTCGTCCATGTGCACTCCTAGCGCGTCGAGCGCCGTACGGCGGGTTGCGCCGTGCGGAGCAAGCGGTCACCTCGTGGTCGACCAAGAGATGTGTTGCGCCGGCCGGCCGCCGCCGAACGTGTCGGCGGTGGCACACGGGCCGGGACGCGGGGGTGGTGCGTCATCGGCAACGGGCCGTGCCGCATTGTGAACCATGAAGCGATCGCCGCGGAAGCCGACGCCGCGGCCGCGCTCGTCGGGTCCTGGAATCGGCTCGGAGCTAGGCGGTCCACCCGAGACCGGTCGACGGTACGCCGACCGCGCGGCCGGCAGGACCGGTGACCTGCAGCCTGGTCAGGACCGCGGCGGACCGGCCACGGTCGGCGGCGGCCCGCGAGCTGGTCCGCTTCACGGCCTTGACCTTCTTCACGGCCTTGGCCTTCTTCACGGCCTTGGCCTTGTTCGCCGCCTTCGCCTTGGGGGCCGGGTCGGCCCGCGGAGTCGTCAGCGCCGGCCGGCCTGCCCGGCGCTGCGCGGTCGTTGCCTTCGACTTGGCGGCCTTCGGCTTGTCCCTCTTGTGCTTGCCCGCGGCGGCGCGGCGACGGTCGGCGCCGTCGACGCTCGGCGTCAGGATGCGGACGCAGCGGCCGTCGACGCAGCGGAAGAGCGTCCTGATCGGGTAGCCAGGCAGCGTGATGACGCCACTGGCCCCCGGCACGATCACCGCGCCCGGACCTGCGGTCGCGGGCGGCGACACACCGGGCGCGAGCGGTCCGGACGGCGGTGCCGGGCCCCCCTGGCTCGCCGCTGGCGCAGTCGGCGGGGCCGGCTCGACCGGCGTCGGCGACGACCCGGGCGCGCCAGGAGTCGGCAGGGGCGGCGGCGAAAGCGTGTCCCGCGCGGCCGTGGGGCCGCTCGAGACACCCTCGCCCTCACGGTCGTCCGGCCCGTCGGCACCCGGGTGCTCGGCCGCCGGCGG
>DASQMY010000198.1:0-4983 GCA_035645255.1 Mycobacteriales bacterium | reverse complement strand
GGGTCGGTCGAAGACGTGGGAGACGCAATGGTGCGAGAGAGCGTGAAGGCCTACCTGGCGCTCGCCAGCGGGCTGACCGAGGTCACCCGGCAGCGGGCCGTCGCGGCGGCGCAGGCGCTGGCGGCACAGGGCGAAGCCACGATGGACCAGGTCGCGACGCTGGCGGACGAGCTGCTGTCGTCGAGCCTGGCCAACCGCGAGGCGGTGACGGCGCTGGTCCGCGCCGAGGTCGAGCGGACCATCGCCCGGGTCGCTGACGCCAACGGTGACGAGGTCGCCCGGCTGACCGCCGGCCTGCGCTCGATGGAGGCGACGCTCCGGGAGACAGCCAGCTGGGCGGCCGAGGCGGTCCAGGAGATGGTGGAGGCGCGCGGCCGGTCGGGTCACGACGCGGCCGACACCTGGGCCGAGGCGACCAGCGCCGGCGGCAGCGCCGCGGCGAGGTCGGCGGCCGCCAAGACCGCCGGCGCGGCGAAGTCGGCAGCCAAGAAGCCGGGCGGGTCACCCTCGGCAGCGACGAAGTCGGACGGGTCGCCCTCGGCCGCGAAGTCGTCGGGTGCGGCGGCGCGGAAGACGAGTCGTGCGACGACGCCGGCTGCCACGACGTCGCGGACCACCGCCGCGAAGAAGCCGACCGCCGCGAAGAAGCCGACCGCCGCGAAGGAGCCGGCCGCGGCGAAGAAGTCCGGCGGCGCGGCTGCGTCTGCCGCCCGGAAACCGGTCGCCCGTAAACCGGCCGCCCCGAGATCCGCCGCCAAGAAGTCGGCCGCCACGAAGTCAGCAACCAAGAAGACCGCGCGGAAGCGGTCGTGACCGAGGTCGGTCAGTCGGCCGCTGCTCCGCCGGTCGACGTGGAGGCGAACGAGACCGCGCGACAGCACGGCCGCGACCGAGCAGTGGACGGCAGCGACGAGACCGGGCCGGCGCCGGACGGCGGGCCCGAGGTGGGGACGGCGGCCGACGCGGACGTCGTACCGGCGGTGCGCGACGCGGAGGACCGGCTGGCCGCCGTCGACGTCACCGGGACACCAGCCGCGACCCACGTGGCGACGTACGACGAGGTGCACGCGGTCCTGCAGGACGCGTTGGCGGACCTCGACGAGCGCTAGCGGTGGCCCGTCGGGCGCGGCTGGACGCCGAGCTCGTCCGGCGTGGCCTCGCGCGCAGCCGGGAGCAGGCCGCCGCGGCGATCGCCGACGGCCGGGTGCGGGTCGCGGGGATCGTGGCGACCAAGCCGGCGACCGGTGTGGAGTCGGCGACCTCGATCGTCGTGGACGAGCCGCCCGGTGAGGAGTGGGCGTCCCGCGGCGCGCACAAGCTGCTCGGCGCGCTGGAGCACTGCGCGGCGCTCGACCCTCCGCTGGTAGTGGCCGGCCGGCGGTTCCTCGATGCCGGCGCGTCGACCGGCGGCTTCACCGACGTGCTGCTGCGGCGCGGCGCGCGCGAGGTGGTGGCGGTCGACGTCGGGTACGGGCAGCTGGTCTGGCGGCTGCAGAACGACGAGCGGGTGCGGATCGTCGACCGCACCAACGTGCGTTCGCTCGAGCCCGACCAGATCGGTGGTCCGGTCGACGCGGTCGTTGCGGACCTGTCGTTCATCTCGCTCGCGGTCGTGCTGCCCGCACTCGTCCGGTGCGCCGTCCCCGCGGCCGACTTCCTGCTGATGGTGAAGCCGCAGTTCGAGGTCGGCCGGGAGCGGCTCGGGTCCGGCGGCGTCGTACGGGACGCCCGGCTACGCTTCGACGCGGTGCGGTCGGTCGCCGAGCAGGCGGCCGGGCTGGCGCTGGGCACGCGTACGGTGGTCGCCAGCCCGCTCCCCGGGCCGGCGGGCAATGTCGAGTACTTCCTGTGGCTGCGGGCGGACGCGCCCGCGCTGGACGATGCGGCTCTGGCCGCAGCTGTGGAGGCTGGCCCGCAATGACCACCCGCTCGATGCTGCTGGTCGCGCACACCGGCCGCGCCGCTGCGGTGAAGGCGGCGCGCGAAGCCGGTCAGCAGCTGCTCTCGGCGGGCGTCGGCGTCCGGGTGCTCGAGACGGAGTTCGAGGAGCTCGAGATCGTCGGCGCCACCGCTGTCACGCCAGAGGTGGCGGCGGAAGGCGCCGAGCTGGTCGTAGTGCTGGGCGGCGACGGGACGCTGCTGCGCGCCGCCGAGCTGGCCCGTCCGGCCGGCACCCCGCTGGTCGGTGTCAACCTGGGCCACGTCGGCTTCCTCGCCGAGACCGAGCCGGACCGGCTCGAGTCGACGATCGACCATGCGCTGCGCGGCGACTACCTCGTCGAGGAGCGGCTGACGATCGACGTCGTTGTCCGGCTCGACGGCGAGACCGTCTGGACCGGGTGGGCGCTCAACGAGGCAACCGTCGAGAAGGCAGCGCGCGAGCGCATGGTCGAGCTCGTCGCCGAGGTGGACGGCCGACCGCTGTCGCGCTGGGGCTGCGACGGGATCGTCATGGCAACGCCGACAGGGTCGACGGCGTACGCGTTCTCGGCCGGCGGCCCGATCGTCGCGCCCGAGGTCGCCGCCCTGCTGCTCGTTCCGATCAGCGCGCACGCGCTCTTCGCCCGGCCGGTCGTGGTCGGCCCGGACAGCGTCATCGCGGTCGAGATCCTGCCCGACCTCGGCGGCGCGGTGATGTTCTGCGACGGCCGCCGGACGTTCGACGTGCCGGCCGGCTCGCGGGTCGAGGTCCGGCGCGGTGCTCGCCCGGTCCTGCTCGCCAGGGTGCACCCGGTGCCGTTCAGCGAGCGGCTCGTCGCCAAGTTCGACCTGCCGGTCGAGGGGTGGCGCGGCCGACTGACGTGACGCCTGGCCCGCACGTCGCCGGGTCCGCCGCGCTGTCCGCCGTACGCCGTAGCATCGGGTCATGCTGGACGAGATCCGCATCACCGGGCTGGGAGTCATCGACGACGCCGTGCTGGAGCTCCACCCGGGGTTCACCGTCGTCACCGGCGAGACCGGTGCCGGCAAGACCATGGTGGTGCAGGGACTCGGCCTCCTCTTCGGCGCGCGGTTCGACTCCGGGCTGATCCGCCGCGGCGCGGCGAGAGCAGCCGTCGAGGGGCGGCTGAGGGTTGAGCCGGACGGCGTCGCGGCGACCCGGGCGCGGGACGCGGGGGCCGACATCGAGGACGGCGAGCTGCTGGTCTCGCGCACCATGACCCCCGAGGGCCGGTCGAGGTGCCACGTCGGCGGACGCAGCGTTCCGGTGGCCCTGGTGGCCGAGCTGGCCTCGTCGCTCGTCGCGCTGCACGGACAGCACGACCAGCAGACGCTGCTCCGGCCGGCCGAGCAGCGCCAGGCGCTCGACCGGTTCGCCGGGGCCGCTTTGCAGCAGCCGCTCGCCGACTACCGGACGGCGTACGCGCGCTGGCGGGCGGTCACCGCGCAGCTCGAGGAGCTGACCGACACGCGGCGCGAGCGGGCACGCGAAGCCGACCTGCTCAGGTTCGGGATCGCCGAGATCGAGGCGGTCGCGCCGACAGCAGGAGAGGACGCGGCGCTCGCCGCGGACCTGCAGCGGCTGGGCAACGCCGACGCGCTGAGCACCGGTGCGCGGGACGCCCACAGCGCGCTGGTGTCGGACCCGACAGCCGGCACCGAGGTCGACGCCACGACGCTCGTCGCCGCCGCGCGCCGTTCGCTCGAGGCGGTGTCCGACCACGACCCGGTGCTCGGCGAGCTCGCCCGGCGGCTCGCCGAGGCGAGCTACCTGCTGGCCGACGTGGCCGCGGACCTGGCGTCGTACGCCGAGAGCGTCGACGCCGACCCGCGCCGGCTGGCCGCGGCGCAGGACCGGCAGGCGGCGCTGGGGCAACTCACCCGCAAGTACGCGGCCGACCTGGACGGGGTGATCGCCTGGGCGGCCGACGCCGCCCGGCGCCTGCAGGAGCTGGACTCCGACGACGACCAGGTGGAGGCGCTGGCTGCCGAGCGCACCCGGCTGCTCGGCGAGCTGACGACGCTGGCGAACGCGGTCAGCACCGGCCGGCAGCAGGCGGCCGACCGGTTCGGCGCTGCGGTCTCCGGGGAGCTGGTCGACCTCGCGATGCCGCACGCCGCTGTGTCGGCCGCGGTCAGCCAGGACGACGTCACCGCCGGCGGCCTGACCGTCGCCGGCCGCAGCGTCGCGTTCGGCCCGGACGGCGTCGACTCCGTCGAGCTGCTGCTCGCGCCGCACTCCGGCGCACCGGCGCGGCCGCTGCACCGCGGCGCCTCCGGCGGCGAGCTGTCCCGCGTCATGCTGGCCGTCGAAGTCGTATTCGCGGCCGCCGACCCCGTGCCGACCATGGTGTTCGACGAGGTCGACGCCGGCGTCGGCGGGCGGGCAGCCGTGGAGATCGGCCGGCGGCTGGCGCAGCTGGCGCGCAGCCACCAGGTCATCGTGGTCACCCACCTGCCGCAGGTCGCGGCGTTCGCGGACCGGCACCTCGTCGTCCGCAAGTCCGACGGCGGGACGGTCACGAGCAGCGACGTCACCACGCTCGACGACGACGGCCGGGTCGGCGAGCTCTCGCGGATGCTGGCCGGGCTCGAGGAGAGCGATCTGGCGCGCGGCCACGCGGAGGAGCTGCTCGCCGCCGCGGCGGCAGCCAAGGGGACGTCGTGACGGCGGCTGCCGAGCTGCGGGTGCTGGGGGATGACGACCTCGAGCAGGCGTGGGCGCAGAACGTCGTCGCGTTCGCCAACGACCCGGCCGACAAGCCCGGCTGGCTGGCCGGGTTCGTGCCGGCCGAGGCGGTCGGCGCGTTCGACGGCGACCGGTTGGTGGCCAAGTCCCGCGCGCGGGCGTTCCGGCAGTGGTGGGGCGGCCGGTCGGTCCCCATGGCGGGCATCGCGTCGGTGACCGTGGCACCCGACCAGCGCGGCCGCGGGCTGGCGCGCGCTGTGGTCAGCGCCTCCCTGGAGCTGGCCCGCCAGCGCGGCGACGCCGTCGCCGTCCTGTATCCCGCGTCGGTGCGCCTCTACCGGTCCCTCGGGTTC
>DASQMY010000197.1:0-7822 GCA_035645255.1 Mycobacteriales bacterium | reverse complement strand
GCCCGGCGATGAACCCGTCGAGCGACATCGACATGTACAGCACGACGCTCACGCGGCGTCGTCCGCCTCGAGCGCGGCTTCGATGTCCAGCTCGATCGTCACCGTGTTGCCGACGACGAGCTTGCTGCCCTCGACGGCGCCCGCCCCCACGCCGAAGTCCGAGCGCCGGATCGTCGTACGCGCGGCGAACCCGATCCGCTGCTCGCCCTGCAGCCCCGTCTCGTCGAGACCGAGGAACTCCGCCTGGAGCCGCACCTCACGCCTGATGCCCCGGACGGTCAGGTCTCCGACGATCGTCAGCGCGCCGTCCCGAGTCTCCTCGACCGAGCTGCTCGCGAAGGTCAGGTCCGGGTGGTGCTCCGCGTCGAGGAAGTTGCTTGAGCGGAGGTCGTCGTCGCGCGGCGGCATCCCGGTATCGACGCTGTCGGCCCGCATGCACACCGATGCGCTGCAGTCGCGCAGGCCCGGGCCGATGACGATCTGGCCGTCGACCTCGCGGAACCGGCCGCGGACCTTGCTCATCAGGTGCCTTACCGAGAAACCGACCGAGCTGTGCGCGGGGTCGATCCGCCAGGTGCCCGCGGGCATGCCGGCGAGGGTCTCGACGGCGGGGGTGGTCATCGTGGTCATGGCAACGTCTCCTTGAGTCGGCTGGATGCTGCCAACGTGACCCGGTCCGCGCCGTTCATCAACGGCTGTCTGCTTCACGCAGCGTGTAGCGTGGATCAACGATGGCCGATCTCGAGCTTCGCGAGCTACGGCTGTTCCTCGCGTTGGCCGACGAACTGCACTTCGGTCGAGCAGCGGAACGGCTGGGGCTCACGACCTCGCGGGTCAGCCAGTCGCTCGCCTCCCTCGAGCGCAAGCTCGGTGGTGACCGCCTGATCGACCGCACGAGTCGGGTGGTGACGCTGACCCAGGCGGGCGCGGCGCTGCGCGCCGAGCTCCGGCCGACTCTCGCCGAACTGGACGGCGCCCTGGACCGGGCCCGCGTCCGGGCCGCCGGCCCGGGAATCGTGCGGGTCGGCGTTCTCAACGCCGCCTCCGGAGTAACCGTCCTCAACCGCGCCATCGAGCGGTTCGAGGCGATTCACGACGGCGCGACCGTCCGGCTCTGTACCACCCAGTTCAACGACCGGCTCGGTCTGTTGCGCCGCGGCGACGTGGACCTGACGGTGACCCGGCTGCCGCTGGAGCAGCCGGACATCGAGATCGGGCCGCTACTGTCCGAGGGCGATGCCCGCGTCCTGATGGTGGCGGCGGACCACCCGCTCGCGGCGCGGAGCGAGGCCTCCGTGGAGGACCTGGCGGACTACCCCGTCCGGCGGCCGACCGACGTGCCTGAGGAGCTCGTCGAGGCCGGCTGCCCGAGCCGGACACCAAGCGGACGGCCGATCCCCGCGGCCGACGTCGACGTCAATGACATCTCGGAGCTGATCATGCTCATCGCTCAGGGTCGGCTGGTGCACCCCACGGTTGCCCCCTTCGCAGAGCACTTCCATCACCCGCAGATCACCGTCCTGCCGCTGCGCGGGCTGCCTCCGTCGTTGTGCGCCCTCGCTTGGCTGCGCGGACGCGAGGACGCGGGCCGCGATGCGTTCGTCAGGGCGGTCCGCGAGGTGTCCACTCAGATCTGACGCGGTCGCGCCCGCAGCGGTCGCCGTTGTCGAGCGGCGTCGCGGTCGACAGCGACCCGGCTCAACCGCACGCCCCTGGAGCTCGCCGTCGCCGCAGGCGGTGCAGGCTGCCCTGCCGGGCAGCTGGTCGCCTGCGGTGTCGTGCAAACACCGACCGGCGAGGTGGTCGCCAGTGGGGCGCCTGCTCGGCGACGGCGGCGGGTACGACTCAGAGCCCGGGGACGATGTCGACGAGGCGGAAGGTGATCGGCTGCTCTAGCTGCTCGTAGGTGCACGACTCCGGTTTGCGGTCTGGCCGCCAGCGGCTGAACTGCGCGGTGTGCCGGAACCGTTCGCCCTCCATGTGGTCGTAGCGCACCTCGACGACGCGCTCCGGCCGCAGTGGTACGAACGACAGGTCCTTGCCCGAGTTCCAGCGCGACCCTTCGCCCTTGCGTGGCGTGCGCTCGCCGGCTTCGTGCGCGGCGTAGCTCCACGGGTGCCCGTCGAAGCCGGTGACCAGCGGCTGCATCTCGACGAACAGCTCACGACGTCGCGCCATGGGGAACGCGCCGATGACACCGACCGCGTTGAGCACACCTTCATCGTTGTAGAGGCCCAGCATGAGCGAGCCGATCGCGTCCGGGCCGCTCTTGTGGACGCGATAGCCGGCGACGACGCAGTCGGCGGTGCGCTCGTGCTTGATCTTGAACATGACGCGCTTGTCGGGCTGGTAGGTGCCCGTGAGCGGTTTGGCCATCACGCCGTCGAGTCCGGCTCCCTCGAACTCGGTGAACCAGCGCTCGGCCAGGTCGCGGTCCGTCGTCGCAGGCGTGAGATGGACCGGCGGCCGCACGTCAGCGAGCGCCGCTTCGAGCGCCGCCCGCCGCTCGGTGAACGGCCGGCCCGTGTAGTCGTCGTCGCCGAGCGCCAGCAGGTCGAAGGCGATGAACGACGCCGGCGTCGTCTCGCTGAGCATCGTGACCCTGGAGACCGCCGGGTGGACGCGCTGCTGCAGCGCCTCGAAGTCCAGTCCCCCGTCGGTGGCGACGACGATCTCGCCGTCGATGACACACCGCTCGGGGAGCTCAGCCTTGACCGCGCGGACGAGCTCCGGGAAGTAGCGGGTCATCGGCTTCTCGTTGCGGCTCCCGAACTCGACGTCGTCACCGTCGCGGAAGATGATCGATCTGAAGCCATCCCATTTCGGTTCGTATGCGGCCGCGGCCGGGATGGTGGCCACTGACTTGGCGAGCATCGGTGCGACCGGCGGCATCACGGGCAGCTTCATCGGGCCAGTCTGTCACCGCCCGCTCGCAGCAGCCGAAAACAGTACGCTCCGTCGATGATCGACTGCGCTGCACTGCTCGCCAACTCTTGACCGAGCTGGTCCGGCGTACCGCGATCGCGGGCGGGTGGCGCATCGCGGTGCACGAGACCGGCGCGGGCGAGCCGGTCTACGTGCTCGTCCACGGGTACGGCGTCACGAGCCGCTACTGGTTCCGCACGGCCCGGATCCTCGGCGAGTCGGCTCGGGTGCTGCTGCCGACGATGCCCGGGTGGCGCGGCAGCGAGCGCCCCGGTCGCGTGCTCGACGTCAGCGAGCTGGCGGACGCGGTCGCCGACTGGCTGCGCTCCGAAGAAGGGCCGCCGGCAGTGGTGGTCGGCAACTCGTTCGGCTGCCAGGTCGTCGCCGAGCTCGCCGTGCGCTCGCCCGGCCTCGTCGCCGGCATCGTCCTCACCGGACCGACGGTCGAGCCGGCGGCCAGGTCGTTCCCCCGGATGATCGGGCGCCTGGTGCGCGACACGGTGCGCGAGCCGCCGTCGCTGGCCGGCATCATCGCCGTCGACTACACGGCCTTCGGCCCACGCAACGTCGTCGGCGTCGGGCGCGTGGCCATCGCGCACCGGCTCGAGGACGTCCTGCCGCGCGTCGGCGTACCGGCGCTCGTGGTCCGTGGCAGCCGGGACCGGCTGGTGTCGCAGGCGTGGGCGGAGCGCTGCGCCGCGCTGCTCCCCCGCGGCCGGCTCGCGGTGATCGACGGCGTCGGGCACGCGGTCAACCACAACGCGGCGGACCGGCTGGCCCCGCTGGTGCAGGCGTTCGCCGTCACGCTCTGAGCGCCGCGGGAAGCGAGCGGCTCCCAGCCGTGCTCCAGTCGGGCCGTACTCACACGCTTCACCGGGACGGCGGCGCTCCGGACACGCAAACGCCCGCGCCTCCGCGGGGGACGCCGGCGTCCGTCGTACAGCTCGGCAGGTGACGCGGACGGCGCGGCGTCGATCTGCCGGAGCGCGCGAGCCGCTCGTCGACGTGGGCGGCCGCCGCTTCGAGCGGCACAGCCCGCGTCGATAGCCACGCGAGCTCGTCGGCCGCGTCGCCGCCGGACAATCTCTCGACGCGGTCGGCGCCCTAGGAGCCATCGGTCTGCTTGCGAGCCCGGCTGGGCTGCACCCGCGACGGCTCGCCGTCCATCTTCGGGTAGTTCGGCGGGTACGGCGCGTCGCCGAGCCCGCGGTCGCGCTCGTCGCGCTCCGCCCACTCGAGCAGCGGATCCAGCGCGCAGACCGCGTCCTCGATCCCGGCGTGCAGGTCACCCAGCTTCGCGAACCGCGCCGGCACGGTGGCGATGGTGAAGTCCTCGGTCTCCACGTCGGGCAGCTCGGCCCAGGTGACCGGCGTCGACACTGTCGCGTCGCGCCGCGCTCGCACGGAGTACGCCGACGCGATCGTTCTGTCACGGGCGTTCTGGTTGAAGTCGATGAACACTTTCTCGCCGCGCTCCTCCTTCCACCACTTGCTGGTGACGAGCTCGGGCATCCGCCGCTCGAGCTCGCGCCCGAAGGCCAGCGCCGCCCGGCGTACCTCGGTGAAGGTCCACTTCGGCTCGATGCGCACGTAGACGTGCATCCCGCGGTTGCCGGACGTCTTGGGCCAGCCGGTCATGCCGAGCTCGGCGAGCATCTCGCGGGCGACGACCGCTGCGGCCTTCGCGTCGGCGAAGTCCGTGCCGGGCTGCGGGTCGAAGTCGAGGCGGAGCTCGTCGGGCCGATCGGTGTCCTTGCGCCGCGACGGCCACGGGTGGAAGTCGATGGTCCCCAGGTTGGCGGCCCACGCGACGGAGGCGAGGTGGGTGACGCACAGCTCATCGGCATGTCGGCCGGACGGGAACGTCACCCGCGCCGACTCGACCCACTCCGGGCGCTTCTCCGGGACGCGCTTCTGGTAGATCGCCTCGCCCTCGGCGCCGTCCGGGTGGCGCTTCAAGGTGCACGGCCGCTCGAACAGCGCCCGCATGATCCCGTCGCCGACGCTGACGTAGTACTGCACCAGGTCGAGCTTGGTGTCGCCGCGCGCGCTGAAGTACACCTTGTCCGGGTTGGTCACCTTGACGGTCAACCCGTCGACCTCGAGCTCGATGAACGGCGACGCCATGGTGCCGACCGTACTAGGCGGGCGGGCGGTCAGCCCCGCCGGCTGGCAGCGTCGGCGTACAGCGCCTGGAGGTCGTCCCACGGGATGACCCGCGGCGCGATCTCGGAGATGTCATGGCCCGCGGTCAGCAGCGGCGGCGGCACCAGGCACAGTCCCATCGACAGCGGCAGGTGCCGGACCTCGTTCTCCCAACCGGGCCAGCGGAACGCTGCGTAGAACTCGCGGGTCGCGCCGCTCATCGACCAGGCGACGAACTCGGCGTGGTCGACCTCTAGCGGCTCCCAGCGCAAGGTGTCCGGGGCGAAGTAGTGCACCTCCCCCTCGTCGCCGGGCAGCGACGTGACGTTGACCGCGAACCGGCCGCCGAGCACGTCGTGCGCGATGACCAGTGCCCCCGGTACGACGGTCGGCCGGCCGCGCTCGTCGATGCCGTTGGCCGTCGCCGCATCGGGCAGCCCCGCGCAGCCGCCGCCGAGATGCCGCAGCCAGCCCTCGTCGACCAGCAGACCGCCGGTCTGGTGCACCAGCGCGCCGAGGACGTTGCGCGTCGTGACCTGGAGCCGGAGCAGCGTCTCGTCGCATCGGGCGCGGTTGCCGCGCAGCACCTGGACGACGACGGGCGCGGAGTCGATCGCCTCGCGGACGGCCGGCCAGGCAGGTTGCGGCGTCGCGACGAGTTCGAGCAGCTGGCGCATTGGAGAGTCCTATCGCACCGCACGCCTTAGCGGTAGCAGGCGCGCGACGTGGTGTGGCCCGAGCGGCGCTACGGGTCGGCTGCTTCCTGCTGCAGCCGCTCCTTGACGCCGGGCGGCAGGTCGTTCCAGTGGCAGTCGAGCAGCGCGGCCTCCAGCGCGTAGAGCGCGACGAGGGACACGTCCCGCGGGAACGCCTCCTTCAGGCGGCGGTAGGCCTCGACGGAGCCGACGGCGTTCAGCTGCTCCTCGGTGGTGATGCCGACCGCGGCGAGTCGCTCGCTGGTCTTCGGACCGACGTTGCGCAGCACCGGTCAGTCCTACCGCAGATCCGGCGTACGTCGGAAACGGCGCGACCGGCCGAGATGATCAACAGGCACGATTCCATGATCGATTGAGCACGAGATGATCAAGGAATCGTGCAGCATGATCATCTTCGGGGTGCGGGCGGGGGGAGGGCGGTGCGGGCGGGCGACGGGCGGCCGACGGGCGGCCGCGAGTCAGCCGGTCGTGGCACTCTCCGTGACCACGGGGCGCTGCGCGGGCTCGTCGGGCTCGGGGAGCAGCCGGACGACGATGACGTTGAGCACCACGAACACCGCGACGATCGCCAGGATGATGATCGCGGTGACCTTGCCGCTGTAGCGCCGCTCGGGGCCGGCCGGCGGCTCGCCGCCGAGGGGCGCGGCCGCGGGCGGATCGGCGGACGGCAGCGGGTCGGTGGCCACTACGGGAGGTCGGCCACGATCTCGCTGAGCGGCTTGCGGACGCCGGTGTAGAACGGCGTCTCATGCCGGGTGTGCCGGCGCGCCTCCGCGCCGCGCAGGTGGCGCATCAGGTCGACGATCCGGTGCAGCTCGTCGGCCTCGAACCCGAGCAGCCACTCGTAGTCGTTGAGCCCGAAGCAGGCCACCGTGTTGGACCGAACGTCCGGGTAGTCGCGCGCCATCTGCCCGTGCTCGGCGAGCATGCTGCGCCGGTCGGCCGGGTCGAGCAGGTACCAGTCGAGGGAGCGAACGAACGGGTAGACGCACAGGTAGCGGCGCGGCTCCTCGCGCCGGACGAACGCCGGGATGTGGCTCCGGTTGAACTCCGCCGGCCGGTGCAGACCGACCACCGACCAGACCGGCTCCAGTGCCCGGCCGAGCTGCGTCTGCCGGAACTGCTGGTAGGTCTGCTGCAGGCCGTCGGGGTCCGGGCAGGTCCACCACAGCATCACGTCGGCGTCGGCGCGGTAGCCGCTGACCGAGTAGCTGCCGCGCGTGTAGACGTCCTTGGCGGTCAGCGAGTCGAACAGGTCGTCGGCCTCCTGCGCCGCCTCGGCACCCGGCCTCGCGACCCCGGTCCGCGCGCGGAAGACGGCGTACATCATGTACAGCAGCTCGTCGTTGAGCTCGCGGGCGGACTTGGTGGACTCAGCCATCTCGGTGTTCTCCTTCGACGCCGCCCATTGTCCCATCCCGCAGGTGCGCGATCGTCCGCGCACCCGCTCGCTCACCGGAGTCGATGCACGCCGGGATGCCGACGCCGCGGTACGCCGCACCGGCGACCGCGAGACCGGGCAACGTCTCGACCGCCTGCTCGACGCGGGCGACCCGCTCGAGGTGCCCGACGGCGTACTGCGGGAGCGCGCCGCCCCACCGCGTCACCCGCGACTCGACCGGAGCGGCACACAGCTGCATGACCTGGCTGAGGTCGGCGTGGACGGCCGCGACCAGGTCGGCGTCGTCCTGCCGCAGCGCCGCCGTCTCGCCGGCCCGCCCGACCGAGCAGCGCACGACGAGCGGGTCGCCGCCCAGGTGCGGCCACTTCTGCGACGACCAGGTGCACGCCTTGATGACCCGCCGCTCGCCGGCTGCGACGAGGAAACCACTGCCCGGCCGGTGTACGCCGACCGCGCCCGGCTGGTAGGCGAGCGTGACGATGGCGACGCTGGCGTAGTCGATCGCGGCCAGCTCGTCGGCGGCGTGCGGCAGCAGCGGGCGCAGCAGCTTCGCCGCCGGCGTCGCAGGCAGGGCGAGCACGACGGCATCCGCGTCGAGGTCACCGCCGCCGGCCGCCAGCCCGGCGTGGTCGCC
>DASQMY010000196.1:0-2446 GCA_035645255.1 Mycobacteriales bacterium | reverse complement strand
GCCGCCGTCGCGTTGACCAGCCACAGCTGGGCGGGCGGGTGGTCGCCGGTGTCCGCGGCGACCTTGGCGCGGCGGCCGAGCACGTAGACCTTGGTCCCGTCTGGGCTGGCCGCCATCGCGAGTCTCGTGCCGACGAGGTCGGGCAGCGGCACGTTTGTGAAGACCAGGCCGGCCGGGTTGATCGGCGTGGCCGCCGGGCCGGTGAACTCGGTGACCCACAGGTTGGTCCGCTCGGTGCCCGGCAGCTTGGTCCACTCGGCGACCCAGATCCGCACGCGGTCGGGCGCGGGGCGCGTGAGGACCACGTCGACCGGCCTGCCGGTCGTCCACGGCGCGAACCTCGTCCACGCGCCGCCCGGCGGGCGGAAGTAGACGCCCCTGCTGGTGGCGGCGAACAGCTGCTGCGGGTTGCCCGGGTCGCCGACGATCCGCATGATCGTCGCGCCGCGGAGCGTGTCCGGGTCGGCCGACGCGGCGTCGCCCTTGACCACCGACCAGCCCGCCGCGCCCGGGCCGGTCGTCAGGAAGCCGACGCCCCTGACCCGGCCGCCGGGAGCCGCGGTGGCGTCGCCGATGTGCTCCCCGGTGCCGACCCAGACCTCGTCCGCCGATCCGTCCGCGGCGCCGCCCCACGCGACGACGTGGATCGAGCCGCAGGCGAGCGCGTTCGCGATGACTCCGACGTCGGCGCGGTCGGGCGACTCGCGCCACTCGTCGAGCGGTCGCCAGGAGACTCCACGGTCCTGGGAGTACCAGACGCCGCCGGTAGCGCTTGCCGCGTAGACGCGCTCGCCGGTCGTCGGCTCGACCTGCAGGTCACGGATGCGCCCGGCGACGTTCGGCCGGGTGGTGGCCTGGCCGTCGGTCATCACCGACGGACCGACGGGGAACCACAGGTGCCGGTTGCCGACCGGCGCGTTGTGCGGAACGGCGCGCGGCCGGCGGCGGCTCCGCGTCGGCAGCGGCGCCGGATCGGCGATGGTCTCCGGGTCCATCTGCGGCCGGAAGAGCCGCAGGTGACCGGCCCGCTGCGCCGGGAGGTCGCGGTTGCGCGGTGACCGGGGCCAGTCGTAGCGGGTCACTTCGCGCCTCCGGCCGGCTGGGTGGCGGGCGCGACCCTGATCCAGCCCTCCTGCACCTCGGGCGCGGTGTCCGGCAGCAGCGCCGACTGGGTCGCGGCGAGGATCGGGTCGTCCTTCCACGACGTCGGGGTGTCGCGCCGGGTGAAGAGCTGCTCGGCCGGGAACGACGCGACCTTGGGCAGCCGCACCTTGTCGGCGTCGATGAGCAGCGGCCCGACGCGCAGCGACGGCGCGAGGACGGTCAGCCCGGGCCAGACCCAGTCACGGGACAGCGCGCGAGACGTGCGCGGCAGGACCCCGGACGTCAGGTGCACCTTGCCGCCCGGGTGCATCAGCAGCGTGAGCCGCACCGTCTGACCGGGGTGCACCCGCAGCACGCCGGACGCGTCGACGTACGGATGGTCGATCGGCACCGGCTGGTCGGCCGGCGGGCCCTCGGTGGCGAGCACGCCGCGACACCGGCCGCTCGGCAGCGCCTGGGCGGCGACCACCTTGTCCACCAGGTGGAAGTGCGCGTAGTCGTCGTCGACGAAGTAGCCCAGCAGGCCGTCGTCGGTGCGGGTCAGCTCGCCGAGCCGCACCTCGAACGCGAGCCGCGCCAGGTCGGCGTACGCCGCCGCGCGGCCGGTGCGCAGCGCCTCGTCGGTGTAGGCCACCGCGTCGATGTCGGCGAGCAGGTCGAGGGAGAGCCGGGCGGCGACCACCGCGATCGGCCGGCCGACGAGCCCGGCGATGTGCTCCCGCCCGAGCGAGCCGAACGGGTCGACCGTCCACAGCGTGGTGTCGATTGCGCGGAGCATCGCGGACAGCGCCGACTCGGTCTGCGGCCGGTCCGGCGTCCCCTGTCGGGCGGTCGCGTCGGCGGCGACTAGTCCGGCCGCGATCCAGCCGACGCGGTGGTTGCGGGCGTCCGGGTCGTCGGTCGGGCCCGCGGCCGGCGCGACGTCGGTGCGCCCCGGCGCGATCTCCCAGGAGACGGCGTCGCTGTACGGGTCGTGCAGCAGCTCGCCGAGCGGCCGGCCGTCGGCGGAGAAGACCTCGAGCGACTCGTCCATGTGGTCGGGCAGCAGGTAGCCGGCGATCGGCGTGACCTGCCGGCTCGGGTCGGCCTGGTCGACGCACGCCAGCGGTGCGGTGACGGACGTCGACGACGCGTCGACGAGGTCGAGCCGCCACCGGGACGGCGCGGCGAGCCGTGGGCGCAGGCGCAGCGCCCCCTGCGGCGCGCCGGCGGCGTCGTCAGCGACCCGCGCGCTCACCTGCACCCGGTCCAGCGGCAGGTCGAGCGTCCGCCCGAACGCGTCGACGAGCCGAGCGACAGTCAGCCGCAGTCGGCCTGCGCTGAACAGCAGCGGCAGGGCAGC
>DASQMY010000195.1:0-8961 GCA_035645255.1 Mycobacteriales bacterium | reverse complement strand
CGACCTGCCCCGCAGTCTGGGGAAGTTGCTCAGCAGCACGGCCAGCAGCGTGACCGCCCCGACGACCGCACCGACCACGTCGGGCCGGGCGAAGAAGAAACTCACGCCACCGAAGGCGACCAGTGCGGACCAGAAGTACATGATCAACACCGCCCGCCGGTGCGAGTGGCCGATCTCCATCAGCCGGTGGTGCAGGTGCTCCTTGTCCGGCTGGAAGACCGGCCGGCGGGCGCGGGCCCGGCGCAGCACCGCGAGCAACAGGTCGACGAAGGGCACGGCGAGCACGAAGACCGGGATCAGCAGCGGGATGAACAGCGCTGCCCCCTTGCGCGCGCCGAGTGCGCCGTAGTCGACGGTGCTGCTCCCCGACACCGTCGCGGCCGCCAGCATCAGCCCGAGCAGCATCGAGCCGGAGTCGCCCATGAAGATCCGCGCGGGGTTGAAGTTGTGCGGCAGAAAGCCGACGCAGACGCCGGCGAGCACGGCGCTGATCAGCGTCGCCGGCTGAGCCGCCTGGACCTCGAGGACCACCGACAGCTGGTAGCTGTAGACGAAGAACGCCGACGCGGCGATCGCGGTGACACCGGCGGCCAGCCCGTCCAGCCCGTCGACGAAGTTGATCGAGTTCACCATGAACAGCGTCAGCAGGATGGTGAGCGGCACCGTCTCCGGGCCGAGCGAGATCTGCGGCTGGCCGGGGATCCAGATGTAGAGCAGCTGGACGCCGAGCAGCACGAGCAGGCCGGACGCGAACACCTGACCGGTGAGCTTGGTCAGCGCGTCGATCCCCCACTTGTCGTCGATGACGCCGATCAGGCAGATGGCACCGCCGCCGACCAGCACCGCCCTGATCTCGAACGAACCGCGCAGCCCACGGCTCAGGTTGGGCAGACCCATCGCGACGATCATCCCGACTGCCACGCCGCCGTACATCGCGACGCCGCCCATCCGCGGGGTCGGGATGGCATGCACGTCGCGGTCGCGGGGCTGGGTCATCGCGCCCCAGCGGACGGCGGTCCGCCGGGTGATCGGCGTCAGCAGATAGGTGACGGAGGCAGCGACGAAGAAGACGAGCGCGTACTCCCGCACGCCGTCCTCCTTCCGCTGCCTGGCTACGACCGAGCGTAGGCCGGATGCCCGGCGACGAGTGCGGCGACTCGCTGGGCGACCTCGCCCGCCGCCGACTCGTCCCGCACCGCGGTGGCGATCAGGGTCGCCACCTCCTTCATGTCACCTTCGGTCATGCCCTGAGTCGTGACGGCCGGTGTACCTACCCTGATACCGGACGCCACCATCGGCGGCTGCGGGTCATACGGGATGGCGTTCTTGTTGAGCGTGATCCGCGCCAGGTCGCAGCGGGCCTCGGCGTCCTTGCCGGTGACGCCGAGCTCGCGGAGGTCGGCAAGCATCAGGTGCGTGTCCGTGCCGCCGGCGACGATCCGGACACCCTCGCTGCCCAGCCCGTCGGCGAGCGCCCGCGCGTTGGCGATCACCTGCTGGGCGTAGGTCTGGTACGCGGGCTCGAGGCACTGCTTCAGCGCGACCGCCTTGCCGGCGATCGAGTGCATCAGCGGACCGCCCTGCGTGAACGGGAACACCGCCTTGTCGATCTTGGCGGCGAGCTCCTCCGTGCACAGGATCATGCCGCCGCGCGGTCCGCGCAGGACCTTGTGGGTCGTGAAGCAGACGACGTCGGCGTACGGCACCGGGCTCGGGATCGCCCGGCCGGCGACCAGGCCGATGAAGTGCGCCGCGTCGACCATCAGGTGCGCGCCGACCTCGTCGGCGATCTCGCGGAACGCCGCGAAGTCGATCAGCCTGGAGTACGCCGTCGCACCGGCGATGATCATCTTCGGCCGGTGCTCGCGGGCCTGCGACCGCACCTGGTCGTAGTCGATCAGCTCGGTGTCCTGCCGCACGCCGTACGCCACGGTGTTGAACCACTTGCCCGAGAAGCTCACCTTGCTGCCGTGGGTGAGGTGACCGCCGTGCGGAAGGCTCATGGCCAGGACGGTGTCGCCCGGCTGCAGCAGTGCGGCGTACGCCGCGAGGTTGGCGTTGGCGCCCGAGTGCGGCTGGACGTTGGCATGGTCGGCGCCGAAGAGCTCCTTCGCGCGCTCGATCGCGAGGTTCTCCGCCTTGTCGACCTCCGCGCAGCCGCCGTAGTAGCGCCGGCCGGGGTAGCCCTCGGCGTACTTGTTCGACAGCGTCGACCCGAGCGCCGCGAGCACGGCGGGCGACGTGAAGTTCTCGCTCGCGATGAGCTGCAGGCCGCCGCGCAGCCGGTCGAGCTCGGACAGCACCACGTCGGCGATCTGCGGGTCGACCTCTTGCAGCTGCCCGAAGTCGGAGCCCCAGAACGGCGTCGCGTCCTCCATCAGCAGCTCCTCGGTCGCGCGCGGTGCGTTCGGGACGGGCGGACTGACTGTAGTGCGCGGACGCCCGGTCGGGTACGGCGCGGCTCGCGGATCAGCCCGGGCGCCGATCGTGCGGTCAGCGGGACGGGGTCAACGCCGGGCCTGATCACCGGCGAGCAGCGTGACCGGCAGCGCGAGCGCCTCGGTGATCAGCGCGGCGGACGCCTCGAACGCGGTCAGCCGGGCGCCGTAAGGGTCGGCCACGTCGTCCTCGTGGCGCGGGGCGGTGAACATGCCGCGCTGCGCGGCCGCCGCGGCGACGACGGCGCGGGCCCGGCGAACGGCGTCACCCGGCGGCAGCGTCGCGGGGTCGATCCCGGTGCACAGCCGGCCGAACTCGCGGATCGTGAAGGTGCGCTGAGCACTCCGCGGGTGGAGCGTGACGACGTGCGCGCGGTGCTCACGCGTCGCGGTCAGCACGAGATCCGCCTCGGCCACCATCGATGCGGTGATCTCGCGGGCCCGGAACGCCGACGGGTCGATCCCCCGGTCGGTCATCAGGCGCCCGGCGTGCGCGTCGATCGGATAGCCGTGCAGACCGTAGGTGCCGGCGCTGTGCACCCGGAACACCTGCCGGCCACTGGCGTCGACGGCGCCGCTGAGGGCGTCGGCGAGGATCAGCTCGGCCATCGGCGACCGGCAGATGTTGCCGGTGCAGACCATCAGGATGTCGAAGACGTCGTGCTCGTCGGCGCGGCGAGCGGCACGGTCACGCATCGCTGCCGCCGGTGGCGTCGGCGTTGTCGCGCGCGCTCGGCTCGGCCGGTTCGCTCGACTCGCTCGACTCGCCCGGCTCGCCGGCGAGCACCTCGTCGATCTGCGCCTGGCTGACCGCGCCCTCGCGCAGCACCTGCGGCCGCGCGCCGGTGACGTCGACGATCGTCGAGGCCAGCGACCCGCCGGTCGCGCCAGCGTCGAGGTAGACGGCGACCGACACGCCGAGCTGAGCCTCGGCGTCGTCGGCCGAGGTGGGCGCGGGCGAGCCGGTGCGGTTGGCGCTGGACACCGCGAGCGGCCCGCTCTCGGCCAGCAGGTCGAGGGCGACGGGGTGCAGCGGCATGCGGATGGCGACCGTGCCGTGGGCGTCACCGAGGTCCCAGGCCAGGCCGTTGCTCTGCTTGACGACCAGCGTCAGCGGCCCCGGCCAGAACGCCGCGATCAGCTCCTCGGCCTCCGCCGACAGGTCGTCGGTGAGTGCGCGGGCGGCCCGCCAGCTGCCGATCAGGACCGGCACCGGCATGTCGCGGCCGCGGCCCTTCGCCGCCAGCAGCCGGGTGACCGCCTGCGGCGAGAAGGCGTCGGCCGCGATCCCGTAGACCGTGTCGGTCGGCAGCACGACCAGCTCGCCCTTGCGGATCGCCTCGACCGCTGCGCTGATCGAGTGCTCGCGCCCCTCGGTGCCGGTGCAGTCGTAACGCCTGCTCATCGTGCCGCCTTCCGCGCAGTGACGAACCGGGGTCGCCCGGTGAGATCGTGATGGTCCCGGATGTCGTCCCAGCATTCAGCGGCATGGACTACGGCGGCCGCTGACTCGCCCTGCCGGTCGCTGTGCTCGACCACGAGCCGCCCGCCGGGTCGCAGCAGCCGCTCGGACCGGCGTACCACCGCGGTGAGCAGGTCGAGCCCGTCGGCGCCGGACCACAGCGCCAGCGCGGGGTCGTGGTCGCGCACCTCCCGGTCGACGAGGTCTCGCTCGCCGGTCGGGACATAAGGCGGGTTGCTGACCACGAGGTCGACGAGGTCGTCGAGCTCCGGCAACGCGTCGCGGGCGTCCGCGTGGTGGAGCAGGACGCCGGTGCCGTCGAGGTTGCGGCGCGCCCACCTCACCGCGCCGTCGTCGATCTCGACCGCGTGGACGGTGGCGGACGGCACCTCCATGGCGATCGCGGCCGCGATCGCGCCGCTACCCGTGCACAGGTCGACGACCACCGGAGCCGGCAGCGCGTCGCCGACGAGCGCCTGGATCGCCCAGCCGGCGACCACCTCGGTCTCCGGCCGAGGGATGAACACGCCCGGTCCGACCACCAGCTCGAGGTGCCGGAAGCCCACCGAGCCGACCAGGTGCTGCAGCGGGATGCGCGCCGCCCTGCGGTCGACCAGGTCGGCGAGCTCGCGGGCGCGTTCGGCCGGCAGCACCGAGACGGCCGAGAGCGCCGCACGCGACGTGGCGAGGACGTGCGCCGCCAGCTGCTCCGCGTCCGCACGCGGGGACGGTACGCCGGCCGCGGCGAGCCGCTCGGTCGCCTCGGCCAGGACGGCGCGCAGGGTCAGCTCGCTCACTCCTTGGCCGAGAGTCGGGCGGCGTTGTCGGCCTCGATCAGCGCCTCGATCACGCCGTCCAGCTCGCCGTCGAGCACCGCGTCGAGGTTGTACGCCTTGTAGCCGACGCGGTGGTCGGCGATCCGGTTCTCCGCGAAGTTGTAGGTGCGGATCCGCTCGCTACGGTCGACCGTGCGGACCTGGCTGGTGCGTGCCGCGTTGGCGTCCGCGCTCGCCGCCTCCTGCGCCTGCACCAGCAGCCGGGCGCGCAGGATCCGCATCGCCGACTCCTTGTTCTGCAGCTGCGACTTCTCGTTCTGGCAGGAGACGACCGTGCCGGTCGGCAGGTGCGTGATCCGCACCGCGGAGTCGGTGGTGTTCACGCTCTGCCCGCCGGGACCGCTCGACCGGAACACGTCGATGCGCAGGTCGTTGGGCCCGACCTCGACCTCCACCTCCTCGGCCTCCGGCAGGACGAGTACGCCGGCCGCGCTGGTGTGGATGCGGCCCTGGCTCTCGGTGGCGGGGACCCGCTGCACGCGGTGCACGCCGCCCTCGTACTTCAGCTTGCGCCACACGCCGCCGGCCTTGGACTTCACCGCGACGCTGACGTCCTTGTAGCCGCCGAGGTCGCCCTCGCTGGCGTCGATAAGCTCGGTCTTCCAGCCCTGTCGCTCCGCGTAGCGCAGGTACATGCGGAGCAGGTCACCGGCGAACAGCGCCGACTCGTCGCCGCCCTCCCCTGCCTTCACCTCGAGGATGACGTCCTTGCCGTCGTTGGGGTCGGCCGGTGTCAGCAGCAGGCGGAGCTGGTCGTTCAGCTCGTCGCGGCGCTGCTCCAGCGAGACGATCTCGGCCTTGAACGAGTCGTCTTCCTTGGCGAACTCCCGCGCCGCCTCGAGGTCGTCGGTGGTCGCTTTGTACTGCGCGTGCACCTCGAGGACCGGCGACAGCTCGGCGTACCGCTTGCCGAGCTTCTCCAGCACGGTTGGCCCTCAGGGTCGGTGGGTTGGATCGCTGGCTACGCCGGACAAACGAAAACGGCGCCCGGCGCAGGCGGGGGCCTGCGCGGACGCCGTTCGCCGAGCTACTTGTCGCCGCCAGCCTTGTCGCCGGCCTTGCGCTTGCCGTAGCGCTGCTCGAAGCGCTGGATGCGGCCGCCGGTGTCGATGATCTTCTGCTTGCCGGTGTAGAACGGGTGGCACGCACTGCAGACGTCGGCGTGGATGTCGCCGTCGGTCTTGGTGCTGCGCGTCGTGAAGGTGCTGCCGCAGGAGCAGTGGACCTTGGTCTCGACGTAGCTCGGGTGGATGTCGGCTCTCACGAGTTGCTCTCTTCTCTGTGGCGCGCCGGGTCGCCTCGCTGGGCGGGAACCGGAGCAGGGGTCCGCTCAGTGTGCCAGAGCGGGTCGCAGCCGGTCCAACGCCGGCGGCGACGGGCAGATTCCCGGCCGGTTAGGGTCGTCGTCATGAGCTTCGACATCGACTCGTTCCTGTCCACGCCCCGGGTGAGCGGCCTCGCGCTGTCGCCGGACGGCAGCCGGCTGATCACCTCTGTCGCCCGGCTCTCCGGCGACGGCAAGAAGTTCAAGACGGCGCTGTGGCTGCTCGACCCCGACGGTGCAGCCGAGCCGGTGCGGCTGACCCGCTCCGCGCCCGGCGAGTCCTCCCCGGCGTTCCTGCCGGACGGCAGCGTGCTGTTCACGTCGTGCCGGCCGGACGCGGACGCCGACCCGGACGACGACAGTGACGACGTACCGCAGCTGTGGCTGCTGCCCGCTGCGGGGGGCGAGGCCCGGCAGGTCGCCTGCCGGCCGGGCGGTGTCGACGCGGTGGCCGTCGCCCGGGATGCCGGCACCGTGGTGTACGGCGCGGCCGTCGCGCCGGGCGCGTCGACCGTCGAGGAGGATCGCGACTGGACCAAGCGCCGCAAGGACGCCGACGTCTCGGCCGTCCTGTGGGACAGCTACCCGATCCGCTACTGGGACCACAACCTGGGGCCGCAGCAGCGACGCCTCTTCGCCGCGCCCGCACCGGCCGGCGCCGCCGACGAGCTCGGCGCCGCGACGGACCTCACACCGGACCCGCGCGGTGCGATCGACGTCACGGAGCTCGCCGGCTTCGACGTGACGCCCGACGGGCGCACCGTCGTGGTGGGCTGGACCGCGACCGACGACATGCTCGACCGCGCGACGCAGCTCGTCGCGATCGACGTCGCGTCCGCCGAGCAGCGCGTCCTGGCCGCGGAGGACAAGGTCCTGTTCAACGCGCCGACCTGCTCGCCGGACGGCCGCCTCGTCGCGGCGACCCGCTACCAGGTCCCGGCGCAGGTCGGGGAGGCTCCGGATGTCACCCTGTGGGTCGTCGACCTGGAGACCGGCGAGGGCCGCGACCCGGCGCCCGAGCTCGACCTGTGGCCGCACGACTCGGCGTGGTCGCCGGACTCGCGCTTCCTCTACTTCACCGCCGACTGCCGCGGCCAGGTGCCGGTCTTCCGCGTGGACGTCGCCGGCGGCGAGGTCGTCCGGCTCACCGCCGAGGGCGCCTACAGCGAGCTCTGCCCGTCACCGGACGGCACGCGGCTGTACGCGCTGCGGTCGTCGGTCGCGGAGCCGCCGGTGGCGGTGGTGCTCGACGCTGCGGCGGTCGAGCAGCAGGGCCGTCCGCTGCCGACCCCCGGCGGCTTCGACGAGCTGCCCGGCCAGGTCCTCGACGTCGAAGCGACGGCCGACGACGGGGTCACCGTTCGCTCGTGGCTGGTCCTCCCGAAGGGCGCGTCGGCTGACGCGCCCGCACCGCTCGTCGTCTGGGTGCACGGCGGACCACTCGCGTCGTGGACCACGTGGTCGTGGCGCTGGTGCCCGCACCTGCTGGTCGAGCGCGGCTTCGCCGTACTGATGCCCGACCCGGCGCTGTCGACGGGCTACGGGCGCGACTTCATCCAGCGCGGCGCCGGCGCCTGGGGCGAGCGGCCGTTCACCGACGTCATGGCCGCGGTCGACGCGGCGGAGGGTCGACCGGAGATCGACGAGAGCCGGACCGCGCTGATGGGCGGGTCGTTCGGCGGCTACCTGGCCAACTGGGTTGCCGGCCACACCGACCGGTTCAAGGGGATCGTCACGCACGCGAGCCTGTGGGGCCTCGACACGTTCCACGGCGGGACCGACGACGCGGTGTTCTGGGAGTGGGAGATCGGCAACCCCTACACGCAGGCCGATCGGCTGCTCGCCCATTCCCCGCACAAGCACGTCGCCGACATCAGCACGCCGATGCTGGTCATCCACGGCGAGCGCGACTTCCGCGTCCCGATCGCCGAGGGTCTGCGGCTCTACACCGACCTCAAGCGGCACGGCGTCGACGCGCGCTTCCTGTACTTCCCCGACGAGAACCACTGGATCCTCAAGCCGCAGAACAGCCGCATCTGGTACGACACCGTCTACGCGTTCCTCGACCACTACCTGCTCGGCAAGAACTGGGCCCAGCCGGCGCTGCTGTAGTACGCACCGCGCACTTCGGAGGGACGCGAGACGCGCGCGTGAAGTCGGTCCGCTCCCCGCCCCCGGTCGTGACCCGTCCGCGGGGGGCCGACCTGTCGACAGCCCCTGCCTCATCCGCGCGGAAGTCCGGCCCGATAGACCCCGTTGACACTCCGGACGCGGTGAGAAGGGGGCGACGATGCGCGAAGTACGCCGCCCGTCCCCTCTGCGCGACTACACCCGTGCGCAGATCGAGCGGCTCTGCGAGAACAACTTGCTGTCCAACGTAGCGAGCAGATCTACTGCGAGGACCTGGACGCCCGCTTCCTGCGGGTGAGCAAGGGGCAGGCGGCCCTCTTCGGGGTGACCCTGATGAGGTCATCGGCAAGACGGACCTCGACTTCTTCAGCGCCGAGCACGCCGACGAGGCCCACGCCGACGAGGCGGAGATCGCGCGTACCGGCGAGCCGATGGTCCTACGGGAGGAGAAGCTCACCTGGCCGGACCGCCCGGACGAGTGGGTGAGCTTCTCGAAGTACCCGTTGCGTGACGACGACGGTGCGATCGTCGGCACCTTCGGCATCTCCCGCGACGTCACCAGGCGCGTGCGAGCCGAGGAGGACGCGCGTCGGCACAGCGACCGGCGGAGACCATCGAGCAGCTGGTGTCGGTGGAGTTCGAGCTGCGCATGGTGCTCGACCGCTCGCCGGACGCGGTCGTCAAGCTCGACCGCGACATGCGACACGTCTACGTGAACGAGAAGGCTGCCGCGGCGTTCGGTCTCCCACCCGACGACATCCTCGGCCGGAC
>DASQMY010000194.1:0-2890 GCA_035645255.1 Mycobacteriales bacterium | reverse complement strand
GCCGTCGTCAGCGCCCGCACCGTCTCGTCGACGTCGGCACCGGACGCCGCCAGCTCCGCGGTCTGCGCGTCGTACGCCGACCCGGCCTCCAGCGCCTTCTGGAAGATGGTCGGGTTGCTGGTCACGCCGACGACGTGCCGGGTCGCGATCAGGCCGGCGAGGTTGCCGGTGGTCAGGCGCTCGCGGGACAGGTCGTCGAGCCAGATCGCCACACCTGCGGCGCTCAGCTCTTCGAGGGAGTCGGTCATCGGGTCCTCCTCAAGGCGCCGGCGGCGCCGCGTGCTCGGTCGGTGCGCGGGTCTGGGGTGTCGTCGTTGCCGGTCAGCTGCCCGTCGGCGCTCCGGTGATGCCACCGGCGTTGGACAGACTGCGCTGGGCCGCGGCGGCGACCCGCTCCGGCGTCAGGCCGAGCTGCTCGTAGATCACCTGGTACGGCGCGGAGGCACCGAACCGGTCGATGCTGACGATCTCGCCGCAGTCGCCGACGATGTCGCGCCAGCCGAGCGCGACGGCCGCCTCGACCGAGACGCGCGCCTTGACGTCCGGCGGCAGGACGGTGGAGCGGTAGGACTGCTCCTGCTCGTCGAACCACTCACGGCACGGCATCGACACCACCCGGGTCGGTACGCCGGCCGCCTCCAGCAGCTCGCGCGCGGCGAGGCAGATCTCCACCTCGCTGCCGGTGCCGATCAGCAGCACCTGCGGTGACGCGCCGGTCGCCTCGGCCAGCACGTAGGCGCCCTTGGCCGTGCCCTCCGCGCTGCCGTGCGTGGCGCGGTCGACCGTGACGAGCTTCTGCCGGGTGAGGCAGAAGCCGGCCGGCCGGTCGTTGTTCTCCAGGATGGTCCGGAACGCGACAGCGGTCTCGTTGGCGTCGGCCGGCCGCACCACGTCGAGGCCCGGAATCGCGCGGAGCGCCGCGAGCTGCTCGATCGGCTGGTGCGTCGGGCCGTCCTCGCCAAGGCCGATCGAGTCGTGCGTCCAGATGTAGGTGACCGGCAGGTTCATCACCGCGGCGAGGCGGACGGCCGGGCGCATGTAGTCGCTGAAGATCAGGAACGTGCCGCCGAACGGGCGGACCGTCCTGGTGAGCGCCATGCCGTTCATCGTCGAGCCCATCGCGTGCTCGCGGATGCCCCAGTGCATCACCCGGCCGGCCGGTGTCTCCGGCAGGACGGACCCCTCGCCCTTCATCGTCGTGTTGTTGCTCGGCGCCAGGTCGGCCGACCCGCCGAACAGCTCCGGCATGACCGGCGCGGCGGCGTTGAGGACGGCACCGAACGCCTCGCGGGTCGCGACCTTCTTGCCCGCCTCGAACTCCGGCAGCGCGGCGGCCAGCCCCTCCGGGAGCCGCCGGGCCATCACCCGCTCGCGCTCGGCGGCCCGGTCCGGGTGCGCGGCCGCCCACTCGGCGTACTGCTTGTCCCACTGCTCGTGCAGCTCGCGGCCGCGGTCGACCGCCTTCCGGGTGTGGGCGAGGACGTCGTCAGGTGCGGCGAAGTCCTCGTCGGGGTCGAGGCCGAGGAGGTCCTTGACGATGCGGATCTCGTCGGCGCCGAGCGGGGAGCCGTGCGCCTCACCGGTGTCGATCTTGTTGGGCGACGGGAAGCCGATGTGGCTGCGCAGCGCGATCATCGTCGGGCGGTCGCGCTCGTCACGGCCCGTCTCCAGCGCGGTGCGGATCGCGGCGAGGTCCTCGGCGTCGTCGACGCGCAGCGTGTGCCAGCCGTAGGCGTCGAAGCGGGCCAGCACGTCCTCGCTCCACGCCAGCGACGTGTCGCCCTCGATGGAGATGTGGTTGTCGTCGAAGACGCAGACCAGGCTGCCCAGTCGCTGGTGGCCGGCCAGGCTGGCCGCCTCGGAGGCGATGCCCTCCTGCAGGTCGCCGTCCGAGCAGAAGACGTAGGTCGTGCGGTCGAAGATCCCGGTGCCCTCTCCGTCCCACACAGCAGCGGCGTGCCGGTCGGCGATCGCCATGCCGACGGCGTTGCCGAAGCCCTGGCCCAGCGGACCGGTGGTGGTCTCCACGCCGGGGGTGTGGCTGTACTCCGGGTGGCCGGGCGTGCGGCTCTCGTACTGGCGGAACGACTTCAGGTCGTCGAGCGCCAGCGGGTAGCCGGTGAGGAAGAGCTGCGAGTAGAGCAGCATCGACGCGTGGCCGTTGGACAGCACGAAGTGGTCGCGGCCGTCCCACTCCGGGTCGCGGGGGTCGTGGCGGAGCACCTGCTGGAACAGCACGTGCGCCAGTGGCGCCAGCGCCATCGGGGTCCCGGGGTGTCCCGAGTTGGCCTTCTGCACGGCGTCCATCGCGAGCGCTCTGGCGATGTTGACCGCCCGCGCGTCGAGGTCGTGCCCGGCCGGGCGCAGGAGCGGGCTGCTGGGGATCTCCTGCGCCTCGGACGACTTGTCTGTTGCGGTGCTCACCGGGCCTCCGGGTCATGTCGGGACGGCAGCCAGCCTATCCATCGGGCCTACCCGCCGCGCGCCCGGCTCAGCGCGGGCACCGGCCCTCCGGCGGGTTAGAGTTGTGCGTCCCGCGCGCGCCGTTCCCAGCCGGCGCACGGCCCCGATCGCAGCCGAGGGTTGTGGTGTCCCGCTTCGCCAAGATCGCCGCCTCGACGCTGGCGGCGACCCTCCTGCTGATCGGCCTCGGCGGCCTCGTCCGGGCGACCGACTCCGGCCTCGGCTGCCCCGACTGGCCCGGCTGCTACGGCCGGGTCCTCCCGCCGCCGGGCGACTTCCACGCCTGGGTCGAGCACATCCACCGCTACTGGGCCAGCGTCGTGATGGCGCTGCTGGTCTGGCTCGCCTACGAGGCGCGGCGGTCGGGTCAGCCCCGCAGGGTGCAGCGCGTGACGCTGTGGGGGCTGGTGCCGCTGGTGAGCCTGCA
>DASQMY010000193.1:0-12041 GCA_035645255.1 Mycobacteriales bacterium | reverse complement strand
CGCAGCGGTTCGCCCGGTCCGACCGGCGCGCGCTGATCGTGTCGGGTGAGGAGTCGACGTCGCAGGTCCGGCTCCGGGCCGGTCGGGTCAGTGCGCTGTCACCCGACCTGTTCATCGCGGCGGAGACCGACCTGGGCGCGGTGCTCGCCCATGTCGACGCGGTCGAGCCGCGGCTGCTCGTGGTCGACTCGATCCAGACCGTGTCCCACCCGGACGTCGACGGCGCTGCCGGCGGCGTCTCGCAGATCCGCGACTGCGCGTCGGCGCTCATCAAGGTGGCCAAGGAGCGCAACATCGCGACGGTGCTCGTCGGCCACGTCACCAAGGACGGCTCGGTCGCCGGTCCGCGGACGCTCGAGCACCTGGTCGACGTCGTCCTGCACTTCGAGGGCGACCGGCACGCGACGCTGCGGCTGGTCCGCGCGATCAAGAACCGCTACGGCGCGGCCGACGAGGTCGGCTGCTTCGAGCTGACCGAGGGCGGCATCGTCGGGCTGCCGGACCCGTCCGGGCTGTTCCTCTCGCGGCGTACCGAGCCCGTCGCCGGCACCTGCGTGACGGTCGCCGTCGAAGGCCGCCGCCCGCTGGTCGCCGAGGTGCAGGCATTGGTGTCATCGTCAGCGCTCTCCAACCCGCGACGGCAGTGCAGCGGGCTGGACAGCAGCCGCGTGTCGATGATGCTCGCCGTGCTCGAGCGGCGGGCGAGGCTGCCGATGGCGCAGATGGACGTCTACACCGCGACCGTCGGCGGCGTGCGTCTCGTCGAGCCCGCGGCCGACCTGGCGATCGCGCTCGCTGTCGCCAGCGCACGCAGCGACCTGCCCCTGCCCGCCGGCCTGGTGGCGATCGGCGAGGTGGGGCTGGCGGGTGACGTACGCCGGGTCGCCGCCGTCCAGCGCCGGCTGGCCGAGGCGCACCGGCTGGGCTTCACGAAGGCGATCGTCCCGCCCGAGTCGGGCGCCGCGACGAAGGGGATGCGGGTGGTCGAGGCCGAGGACATCCGGGCCGCCCTCACCGCGGTCGACGCGACGCTCCGGGGCTAGCGGTCAGCCGGGCGCCCACGCGCACGAGCCAGCCGTCAGCTGCCCGCGCCGCTGCCCGTGCCGACGAGAGCAGCCCGGTTGCGCCAGGCGCGCTCCCACTTGCGGGTCAGCGCGGGGTAGACGACCAGGTAGCGGATCGGCTTGATGGCCGCCATGTACACCCGGCCGAGGGCGCCGTTGGGCTTGACCAGCGCCGCCATCCGCAGCTCGTAGTCGCCGGACGCGGTCGGCACCCACCCCAGCTGGCAGATGTCGTGCACGGTCTTGCCGGCTGCTCCCCATCGACCTGGCCGTCCGCGACTGGTCCCCGCCGGGACCACGCCGTCGCCGAGCGGCTGCGCCGCGTGGACAACCGGCGCATGCAGCTGCTCCGCGACGCGATCAGCACCTTCTGCCCGGACTCGGACGAGGTCGAGGCGCGCAGCCTGCTCGCCTTCTGCATGGCCATCGGCAGCCACTTCCTCGCCGCCGACCACGGCGGCCGCACCAGCGCCGAGGTGCGGTCGCGGGCCAGCGCACTGCTGCTGAACCGTTCGCCGTCCTGGTAGCCGAGGAGGCCGCACCACCACAAGGCGAGCCCTGAGATGCACCCTGCATCTCAGGTCGGCAGCCTGAAGTGCAGGGTGCATCTCGGTGCAGTGGGTGGCACGGCGCGGGCGCTCGCTGCGGGCGTGGGCTGGCTGGCGACGGCTGCAGGCGCGGGGTGGCGGCGCGTGTTGCGATCCAGCAGCACTGCGGCTGCAGGCGACCGCGCCTAGGATCGGCGTCATGCCGACGTGGATCTCACTGCTGCGCGCCGTCAACCTCGGCAAGAAGAACCAGGTCAACATGCCCAAGCTGCGCGCCGCGCTCGAGGCCGCGGGGTTCACGGAGGTGCGGACGCTGCTGCAGAGCGGCAACGTCGTGACCAAGTCGCGGCACCGGTCCGCCGACGCCGTGTCGCGGGCCGTCCATGACGTGGTCCGCACCGAGTTCGACGTCGACGTACCGGTGATCGCGCGCTCGCCGCGGCAGCTGCGCGAGGTGCACGCCTGGTGCCCGTTCCCCGACGCGGCGAGCCGACCGACGAAGGTGCACGTCGTACACCTGGACAAGCCACCGCCGAAGGCCCAGCTCCGCGAGCTGCTCGGAGTGGACTGGTCGCCCGACGAGCTCGCCGCCCGCGGCAAGGAGATCGTCGTCAGCTACTCCGACTCGATGCGTGCCAGCCGGCTGGAGCGCGCACCCGCCTGGCGCAAGCTCGCCGCCGGCGGCACGGCCCGGAACTGGCGCACGCTGACCGGCCTCGTCGAGCTGACGGCCGGGGACTGAGCGCTCGTCGGCGCCGCGGTGACTAGCCGGGCGCGCCGTAGAACGCCGGTGACCGCCGACGCCGGCGGACAGCTCGCGGCGAAAGTGCGGATAGATGGCAACGAAATGGCCACGAAGCGCGTCTAGAGGGTGTGACAGCGCTTCCGTCCATAGAATCCGGCGTACCGCAACGGCCGTCCGCGCCGCTGCGTGCTGTCGACGAGACGAGGAGCACGGTGGTCACCACCGAACGCGACGAGCAGCTGCTCGCCACGCTCGCCGCAGCCGCACCCGGCACAGCACTCCGGGACGGGCTCGAGCGGATCCTGCGCGGCAACACCGGCGGCCTGATCGTCCTCGGCTACGACCGGGTCGTCGAGACGATCTGCACCGGCGGCTTCGTGCTCGACGTCGACTTCTCGGCGACCCGGCTGCGCGAGCTGGCCAAGATGGACGGCGCGATCGTCCTCAACGACGACGCGACCAAGATCCTGCGCGCCGCCGTGCACCTCGTCCCCGACCCGACGATCCCGACCGAGGAGTCCGGCACCCGCCACCGCACGGCCGAGCGGGTCGCGAAGGAGACCGGCTTCCCGGTCATCTCGGTCAGCCAGTCGATGCAGATCATCGCGCTGTACGTCGACGGCCGGCGCTACGTCCTCGACCAGAGCGCGGCGATCCTCTCCCGCGCCAACCAGGCGCTCGCCACCCTCGAGCGCTACAAGCTGCGCCTCGACGAGGTCGCCGGCACGCTCAGCGCGCTCGAGGTCGAGGACCTGGTGACGGTCCGTGACGCGGTCAGCGTGCTGCAGCGGATCGAGATGGTGCGCCGGATCGCCCGGGAGATCGAGGGCTACGTCGTGGAGCTGGGCTCCGACGGCCGGCTGCTCAGCCTCCAGCTCGACGAGCTGATGGGCGGCGTCGAGCAGGACCGCGAGCTGATCGCCCGCGACTACATGCCGCTGAGCCGGCGCGTCCGGACGGTGGAGAACGTGCTCGACGAGCTCGACGTGCTCAGCCCGGCCGACCTGCTCGACCTGGCCGCCATCGCCAAGGTGGTCGGATTCCCGTCGGGCGTGGACTCGCTCGACGGCGCGTGCTCGCCGCGCGGCTACCGGCTGCTGGCCAAGGTTCCGCGCCTGCCGCGGATGGTCGTGGACCGGGTGATCGACCATTTCGGCAGCCTGCATAAGCTGCTCAGCGCCGGGATCGACGACCTACAGGCTGTCGAGGGCGTCGGAGAGACCCGAGCGAAGAGCGTCCGTGAGGGCCTCTCCCGGCTCGCGGAGAGCTCCATCCTCGAGCGCTACGTCTAGCGAGTCGGCGTACTCGCTCGCCATCCGGTGCAGGTCCACCAGGTAGACGGCCGACTCCGCCACGCGGAACACCAACTCGACGTACGGCGGCAGCCGGCTCGAGTGCGCGGTGTCGGGCAGCGGCCGGAGCTCGTCGGCGGCGGCGACGTCGGTGCCGCGGTCGCAGGCGAGCCCGAAGACCTCGTCGGTCTCGCCGATCACCAGCACGTCGCTGCGCTCGCGGGGCGTCCGGCGTACGTCGACCACGGGGAGCGTGGCACCGCGCAGGTCGAGCACGCCGACCACCGGCGGCTTCATCCCCGGCAGCACCGCGAGGTCGGCGAGCCGGACGACCTCGCGCACCGCGTCGATGCGCGCGGCGTAGCCCTGACCGTCGAGCCGGAACGTCACGAACTCCGACATCGGGCTACCGCCTCCCGCCGCTGAGCTGCCAGCACAGGTCCACGAGCTCGCTGACCCGCCGGCCGCCGAGCTCGGCAGCGACGTGGTCGTCGGCGCTCGCGCTCAGTGTCTCAGCAGCGGCGCGGTAGGCGCGGGCGGCACCGGTCGTGTCGCCGAGCGTCGACAGCGTGCCGGCCAGCAGGAAGTGCGCGAACCCGGCCTGCGGGTCGACGTACACCGCCTTGCGCAGCTCCACCAGCGCGTCGTCGTTGCGACCGAGGTTGGACAGCGCCAGCCCGCGCACCGAGTAGGCGTCGGACAGCAGCGGCTCGCTCGCCGTCACCTCCGCGGCGAGCTCGGCCGCCCGCTGGTAGTCACCGGCCTTGAGCGCCCGGCGGGCCTCGGCCAGCGGATCGCGGACAGCGGCCGGTACGGCGGCCGGCACCGGCGCCGGCGCGCCGAGCGGTGCGGTCAGGCCAGGCCGAGCCGAGTCGGCGGACGGCACCGGCACGCGGGGCCGTCGGCTCGCCGCCGCAGCCGGCTCCCGGTCGGGGCGCAGGCCGCCGAGCGATTGGCGCCCGCGCACGTCGGCCGGCGCGTCCCTGCGGTAGACGAACGCCTCGCCGAGCGCCACCAGCCGGAAGTCGTCGCTGACCTGCCACAGCGTCTCGGAATGGCCGAGGAAGAGATATCCGCCGTAGCGCAGCGACGCGTGCAGCCGGCCCATCAGCGCGCGGGTCGTCTCCCGGGCGAAGTAGATGGTCACGTTGCGGCACAGCGTCAGGTCGGTGGAGCGGTCGCGGCCGAACGGCGCCGGGTCGGCCACCAGGTTGTGGTGGCGGAAGGCGACCAGCGTGCGGATCTCCGGGCCGACCGAGTACTCGTAGCCGTCACGGACGAACCAGCGGTCGAGCGTCGCCTGGTCGAGCTTGCCGAGCGCGCGGGCGCCGTACCGGCCGGCCTGCGCCGCGGCGAGCGACCGCGTCGAGAGGTCGGTGCCGAGGATCTTGATGTCCCACCCGGCGAGCGACGGCAGCAGCTCGCGCAGCTGGATCGCGACGCTGTACGCCTCCTCACCGGTCGAGCAGCCGGCGCTCCAGATCCGGATGCGGCGGCCGTTCTGCGCACCGGCCTCGAGCAGCTCGGGCAGCACCTGGTCCCGCAGCGCGCGGAACTGCGGCGGGTTACGGAAGAAGTAGGTCTCCGGGATGATCACGTCGTCGAGCAGCCCCTGCACCTCGGGCGAGGCGGGCTGCTCGACCCAGCGCAGGTAGGCGTCGACGGTGTCGATCCCCGCGGCGAGCATCCGGTCGGCGACGGCGTAGCTCAGCGAGTCGCGCCGGCTCTCGTCGAAGACCAGCCCGGCGCGGCCGGCGAGCAGGCCGCGGAGGCGGGTGAACGCGTCGTCGGACAGGACCGGCTTCATCGCTGCCCTCGCACGAGGCGGACGACGGCCGCCGCGATCTCGCCGAGGGGCAGCTGGTGCTCGACGGCGCCGAGCGTCCATGCGACCGCCGGCATGCCGTAGACGGCGCTGGTCGCCTCGTCCTGCCCGATCGTGGTGGCGCCCGTCTCGCGCAGCGCCTTGAGGCCGGCCGCTCCGTCGCGGCCCATGCCGGTCAGCAGCACGCCGATCGACTCCGCGCCGACGACCTCGGCGATCGACGAGAAGGCGACGTCGATGCCCGGCACGTGGAACTGCCGGTCGCGCGGCGGCTCGGCGAGCGTGCGGAGCGTGTCGCGGACGAGCAGGTTGCTGCCGCTCGGCGCCACCGAGATGACGCCCGGCGCGAGGCGGCGCCCCGGCTCGGCGATCACCACCTGCATGGCGCAGACGCTGTCCAGCCAGCTGACCAGGCCGGGGATGAAGCCGTCCGCCATGTGCTGGACGACCAGGACGGCCGGCTCGAAGTCGACCGGGAACGCGCCGAGGATCTGGCTGAGCGCGTGCGGCCCGCCCGTCGAAGCGCCGATCGCGACGAGCCGGATGGGGCCGTGCGGCGCGGACGGCTTGGTGACGGTGGAGCCGGTCGGTGCGGCGAGCGGCCGGCCGGGAGCAGGCGTCGTCGACCGCCCGCCGGACGCCGGCGCGCAGCTCAGCCCAGCCGTCGGCGACGCCCGCGACGGCGGCGACGCGCGGCCCGGGACGCCGTTCGCGGCGGTTCCGTTCGCCGCACCGCCGTTCGGCGCGGGTCCGCTCGACGATGAGCCGCCCGCGCCTGCCCCGCCGGCCGGCGCGGCGCCGTTCGCGGGGATCGTCGTACGCAGCCGGCCGCGCGGGTGGGTGATGACGCGGATCCGCGACGCGGCGCGGAGCAGCCGGCGCAGGTCGTCCGCGTACTCGTCCAGCCGCGCCGTGCTGCCCAGCCCGGGACGGGCGACGACCTCGATCGCGCCGGCGGACAGCGCCATGACGGCGTTGTCGCCGCCCGCCGTACCGCGCTCGTCGGAGTAGACGACGATCGGCGTCGGCCGGGCCGCCATGATCTGCTCGATCGCGTCGAGCCCGGCGGCGACGGGGGCGCCGAGGTGCATCAGGACGGTGGACGGGCGGAACTGCTCGACGAGCGCGACCGCTTCCCGGCAGCTCCGCGCCTCGCTGACGACGACGAACTCGTCGGTCGCCTGCAGCGCCGACCGGAGCTGGCGGCGCGAGGTGGCCGACTCGTCGACCAGCAGCACGGACACCTTGGCGGCGGGTCGGCCGGCGGCGGCGGCTGCGGCTGCGGACAGGGCGCCGTCAGGCACGGCGGCACACCTCCGCACCGGCCCGCGCCGGTTCGCCCCGCTGCCTGCTCATGGTCCCTGCTCCCTCACGACGCACTGCAGGAGTCGACCGCTTCGGGCGGGGTCTTGAGCCACGGTCAGTTGAGCAGGAACGCCTTCGCCGGGGAGGTGACCGAACCGACCCGGCCGGTCACCCGGTAGGTGCCGGGGTCGGCGATCGGCTGGTCGGCCGGGCAACCCTCGGCCGACCGGCGCCGCGACCAGGTGACGGAGAAGTCGCGCGTCTCGCCGGGCTTGAGGACCACCTGCTCGGCGGGTGCCTTGTCGGCGCAGTCGTCGCTGGACCAGACCCGGGCCGGGCCCGACGTCAGCCGCAGCTCACGGGCCGTCTGCCCGAGGTCGCGGGAGCAGGCGGCGGGGCCGGCGTTCGTGACCGACAGCGTCAGCACCGGCAGCGCACCGCTGGGGTAGCTGAGCTTGTCCGGCTTCGCCTCGACCTCGAGGTCGGCGTCCCGGCAGGCGGCCGCGCGCTTGGCCGACGGCGAGGGCGACTTCGCCGACGGACTCGGCGTCGGCTTCTGCTTCGCGCTCGCGACAGCGGACGGCGAGCGGGCAGCGGTCGCCTTGGCGGTCGCCTGCACCGTGCCGCCCCCAGCCGTCTTGGTGGTGCTCGCCCGCGGCGTGCCGGTCGGCGCACCGCCGGCCGTGCCGTCCCCGTTGCCGCAGCTGTAGGCGGCGAAGACCAGTGCGAGGATCGCCACGGTGGCGCCGAGCAGGACCAGCCGGCGGCGCCAGTAGACGCTCGGCGGGAGCGGACCGCGCGGGTTGAGAAGTGCGCCGCTGTCCATGGGGCCCGATGCTACCGGTCGCCTAGCATCGGCTCGTGGCACTGCCGACCGCGCCGATCCTGACCTGGTTCGACGACAACGCGCGCGACCTGCCGTGGCGGCGGGGGGCCGGGCCGTGGGCGGTGCTGGTCAGCGAGGTGATGCTCCAGCAGACGCCGGTGTCGCGCGTCCTGCCGGTGTACGCCGAGTGGCTGGCGCGGTGGCCGACGCCGGCCGATCTCGCCGCTGAGCCGGCCGGTGCAGCGGTCCGCGCGTGGGGCCGGCTCGGTTACCCGCGGCGCGCGCTGCGGCTGCACGCGGCAGCCGGCGCGATCGTCGAACGGCACGCCGGCGAGGTGCCGTCCGCGCTCGACCACCTGCTCGCCCTCCCCGGCGTCGGCTCCTACACCGCGCGTGCTGTCGCGTCGTTCGCGTTCGGCCAGCGGCACCCGGTCGTGGACACCAACGTCCGCCGGGTCGTCGCGCGGGCGGTCGGCGGCGTTGCGGCGCCCGGTCCGCCGGCCGAGGCGCGCGACCTCGCGGCGTGCGCGGCCTGGCTGCCTGACGACCCGGCTGACGCGGCGGTGTTCAGCGCTGCGCTGATGGAGATCGGTGCCGTCGTCTGCACCGCACGAGCGCCGGCCTGCTCGCAGTGCCCGCTCGCCGCGGGCTGCGCGTGGCGCCGGGCCGGCCGGCCGCCGTACGCCGGGCCGGTGCGGCGCCGCCAGCCGTGGACCGGCACCGACCGGCAGGCGCGGGGTGCGCTGCTCGCCGTTCTCCGCGCGGCCGACCGGCCGGTGGCCGCGGCCGAGCTGGCCGCGGCGTGGACCGATGCGGCGCAGTGCCGGCGGGCGCTGGACGGACTGGTGGCGGACGGCCTGGTGCAGCCGGCCGCGCCGGGCTACCGGCTGCCCCAGTAGCGCGACTGCCGGGGCTCGCGAAGTGCGTTCGCCGGGTGTTTGACACGTTTCAAGGGACCTGTAACCCTGTGCGACGTGCCGTTCGGGCACCCGACCCCGCCGGAAGGGATGGCGCGGTGACCCCTGCGGCGAGCATCCGCGACGTAGCCGCGGTGGCCGGTGTGTCCGTCGGGACGGTCTCCAACGTCCTCAACCGCCCCGAGGTGGTGTCTGCCGGCACCCGCAGCAAGGTGCTGGCGGCGATCGAGGAGCTCGGCTTCGTCCGCAACGAGTCGGCCCGGCAGCTGCGGGCCGGCGCGAGCCGCACCATCGGCGTGGTCGTCCTGGACGTCGCCAACCCGTTCTTCACCGACGTCGCGCGCGGCGCCGAGGACACCGCCAACGCGGCCGGACTGGCGGTCATCCTCTGCAACAGCGACGACCAGGCGGCCAAGGAGGACTCCTACCTCGACCTGCTCGAGCAGCAGCGGGTGCAGGGCATACTGATCACCCCGGTCGACGCCGGCAGCGCGCGGCTCGAGTCGGTGCGCGGCCGCGGCACGCCGATCGTCCTGCTCGACCAGCACGCCCGCTCGACCGCGCAGTGCTCGGTCGCGGTCGACGACCTGCTCGGAGGAGAGCTGGCCATGCAGCACCTCCTCGAGCGCGGCCACGAGCGCGCCGCCTTCGTGGGTGGACCGCTGTCGCTGCGTCAGGTCAGCGACCGGCTCGACGGCGCGCGCGCCGCGATCGCGGCGAGCGGACGGCAGGCCGACCGCCTGCACGTCATCGAGACCGCCGCGCTCAACGTCGCGAGCGGCCGGCAGGCCGGCGAGCAGATCGCCGGCCGCGCGCCGCGCAGCCGGCCGACCGCGGTGTTCTGCGCCAACGACCTGCTCGCGCTCGGCGTCCTGCAGGAGATGACCCGACGGGGCATCAGGGTGCCGCGTGACGTTGCGATCGTCGGCTACGACGACATCGAGTTCGCCGCAGCCGCCGCCGTACCGCTGTCGTCGGTGCGGCAGCCGCGGCACCAGCTCGGCCGCACCGCCGCCGAGATGGTGATCGAGGAGGCGTCCGACAACGGCACCCACGAGCACCGGCAGGTCGTCTTCGAGCCAGAGCTGGTGATCCGCGAGTCGAGCGACGCGGCGCGCGTCCGGCGTACCGCGCGGAAGGCGTGACCGGGCATGCGCGTCGCGCTGTTCATCACCTGCCTCGCCGACACGCTCTACCCCTCGGTCGGCACGGCGACCGTGCGCCTGCTGGAGCGGCTGGGCCACGACGTCGTGTTCCCCGAGGAGCAGACGTGCTGCGGGCAGATGCACGTCAACACCGGCTACCAGCGCGAGGCGGTCGGCCTGATCCGGCGGCACGCGGCGGCGTTCGAGCCGTATGACGCGATCGTCGCGCCGTCCGGGTCGTGCGTCGGGTGCGTCCGCCACCAGCACGAGACGGTCGCCCGGCGGGCCGGCGACGACGCGCTCGCCTACCGAGCCGCGGCGGTCGCGACGCGGACCTACGAGCTGTCGGAGTTCCTCGTCGACGTGCTGGGGGTGGAGGACGTCGGGGCGTCGTACCCGCACCGGGTCACCTACCACCCGACCTGCCACTCGCTGCGGATGCTGCACGTCGGCGACAAGCCGCTGCGGCTGCTCCGCAACGTGCGCGGGATCGACCTCGTGGAGCTCCCGGCCGCCGACCAGTGCTGCGGCTTCGGCGGGACGTTCGCGCTGAAGAACTCCGACACGTCGACCGCGATGCTCGCCGACAAGATGCGCCACGTCGGCGACACCGGCGCCGACGTGCTGACTGCCGGCGACAGCTCGTGCCTGATGCACATCGGCGGCGGCATGTCGCGGCTGCGCGCGCGAACCAGGACCGTTCACCTCGCCGAGATCCTCGCCGCGACGGAGCAGCAGGCATGACATTCCTCGGGATGCCGGTCCACGCGCCGCGCGACGTGGGGCAGCTGCGCGGCGACGAGTCGTTCCCCGACGCAGCGCGCAAGGCGCTGCAGAACTCCGGCCTGCGCGGCAACCTCGGCCGGGCGACGGCGGCCATCCGCGCCAAGCGGGCCGCGGTCGTCGGTGAGGTGCCCGACTGGCAGCAGCTGCGCGAGGCCGGCCGTGACCTCAAGGTCGCGACGATGGCCCGGCTGGACGGCTACCTGGAGCAGCTCGAGGAGCAGGTCACCGCGCGCGGCGGCGTCGTGCACTGGGCGCGCGACGCCAACGAGGCCAACGCGATCGTCATCGACCTGGTGCGCGCCACCGGCTCCGACGAGGTCGTCAAGGTCAAGTCGATGGCAACCCAGGAGATCGGGCTCAACGAGGCGCTCGAGGCCGCCGGCATCGCGGCGCTGGAGACCGACCTGGCCGAGCTGATCGTCCAGCTGGGCCACGACAAGCCGTCGCACATCCTGGTGCCGGCGATCCACCGCAACCGCGCGGAGATCCGCGAGATCTTCCTGCGCGAGATGCCCGGCGTCGACCCGGCGCTGACCGACGAGCCGCGGGTCCTCGCGATGGCGGCCCGCAAGCACCTCCGGGCGAAGTTCCTCACCGCACGGGTCGCCGTCAGCGGCGCCAACTTCGGCATCGCCGAGACCGGCACGCTGTCGGTCGTCGAGTCCGAGGGCAACGGCCGGATGTGCCTGACGCTGCCGCAGACGCTGATCACCGTGATGGGCATCGAGAAGGTCGTCCCGACGTGGCGGGACATGGAGGTCTTCCTCCAGCTGCTGGCTCGCTCGGCCACCGGCGAGCGGATGAACCCCTACACGTCGTTCTGGACCGGCGTGCACCCGGGCGACGGGCCGCAGGAGTTCCACCTGGTGCTGCTCGACAACGGGCGTACGGCGACCCTCGCCGACCCGGCCGGCCGCGACGCCCTGAACTGCATCCGCTGCAGCGCCTGCCTCAACGTCTGCCCGGTCTACGAGCGCACCGGCGGCCACGCCTACGGCTCGGTCTACCCGGGGCCGATCGGCGCGGTGCTGTCGCCGCAGCTGACCGGCATCGAGGACAACGCCTCGCTCCCCTTCGCGTCGTCGCTGTGCGGCGCCTGCTACGACGTGTGCCCGGTGATGATCGACATCCCGGCGATGCTGGTCCACCTGCGCGCGCAGCACGTGGAGGCGGCCGATGCGGCGCACCGGCTGCCCACGCCGGAAGCGACGGCGATGCGCGCGGTCGCCTGGTCGATGGGCTCCCCGCGGCGCTGGCGGGCGGCGCAGCGCGCGGCCCGGCTCGGCCGGCTGCTCGGGCGCCGGCGCGGCCGGATCAGCGCGCTACCGCCGCCGCTGTCGGCGTGGACGTCGAGCCGCGACCTGCCGGTGCCGCCGGCTGAGACCTTCCGGGAGTGGTGGGTCCGGACGCACAGCGACGGTGGCGGGAGCGTCGCTGGCGATGCCGGCGGCGGCGGCGAGGGTGGTACGCCGTGACGGCGCGCGACGACGTCCTGGCGCGGGTCCGCTCGGCGATCGGGCAGCAGCCGGAACCGGTCGTCTCGCGTGCCTACCGGCAAGGCGGCGTCACCGCCGCGGGTGACCCGCTG
>DASQMY010000192.1:0-3872 GCA_035645255.1 Mycobacteriales bacterium | reverse complement strand
GCCGATCACCCCGACCAGCAAGATCTGGATGGATGGTGAGCTCGTCGACTGGGACGCGGCGACCATCCACATCCTGAACCCGACGCTGCACTACGGGTGGGGTGTCTTCGAGGGGATCCGCGCCTACGCGACCGACCGGGGCCCGGCGGTCTTCCGGCTCACCGAGCACATCCAGCGGCTGTTCCGGTCGGCGCACATCTACCTGATGGAGCCGGACTGGACGGTCGAGCAGATCGTCGCGGCGACGAAGGAGACCGTCCGGGTCAACGAGGTCGACTCCTGCTACATCCGGCCGCTGTTGTACCTCGGCTACGGCGAGATGGGGCTCAACCCCATGCCGAGCAAGACCAAGGCCTCGATCGCCTGCTGGCCGTGGGGCGCCTACCTCGGTGACGAGGCGGCGACCAAGGGCGTCCGCGCCGCCGTCTCGTCGTGGCAGCGGATCGGCCACAACGTCATCCCGCCGGCCGGCAAGGCGACCGGGCAGTACATCAACTCGTCGCTCGCCAAGGTCACCGCGCTCAAGGCGGGCTACGACGAGGCGATCATGCTCACCCCCGACGGCAAGATCTCCGAGGGGTCGGGCGAGAACATCTTCGTGATCTTCGGCAAGAAGATCGTGACGCCGCCGCTCGTCGACGGCGCGCTCGCGGGCCTGACGAGGGACGCGGTGATGACGATCGCGCGCGACGAGAACTACGAGGTCGTCGAGGCGACGCTGTCCCGCAGCGACCTCTACCTGGCCGACGAGGCGTTCTTCACCGGTACGGCGGCCGAGATGGTGCCGCTGGTGGAGGTCGACGACCGCAAGGTCGGCACCGGTGCTCCGGGCCCGGTCACCAAGCACATCCTCGAGCTGTTCGGGCAGACCGTCCGCGGCGAGCTCGACCGCTACAAGGAATGGAACGACTACGTCAACGACTGACGGCGGCTCTGGATCGGCACGTCGGAGCGCACTAGCCGACCGCGACGACGTTGGCGAGCGGCTCGCCGTTGACCAGCCGGGTCAGCTGGTCGTGCACCAGGCGGCGCGCCCGCGGCTCGAACGCCGTGGTGTCGCCGCCGACGTGCGGCGTGATGACGACGCCGGGCGCCTGCCACAGCGGGTGACCCGCCGGCAGCGGCTCGGGGTCGGTGACGTCGAGCGCAGCGAACAGCCGACCTGACTGCAGCTCCGCCAGCAGCGCCCCGGTGTCGACGATGCCGCCACGCGCGATGTTGACCAGCAGCGCGCCGTCCTTCATCGCCGCGAGCAGCTCGGCGTCGAACAGCTTGGCGGACTCCGGTGTGAGCGGCAGCGTCAGCACGACGACGTCGAACTCGCCGATGCGGCCCGGCAGCTGATCGATCCTCTCGGCCCCGTCGGTCCCGCTGCGCGAGAAGCCGACCACCTCGACGTCGAAGCCGCCCAGCATCCGGGCGACGCTGCGGCCGATCGAGCCGAACCCGATGATCGCGACCAGCGAGTCGGCCAGCGCCGGCCGCCGCTCGTGCTGCCACCGACCGGCCGGCTGGTTGCGGAAGAAGTCGCCGAAGCCGCGCCGACCGGCGATCGCCAGGCCGACCGCGAGCTCGGCGGTCGACGCGTCGTGGACGCCGCGGGCGTTGCACAGCGTGAGTCCCGGTCGCAGGTAGCCGAGGGCGTCGTCGTACCCGGCGTTGGGCAGCTGGAGCACCTGCAGGTTGGTCATCGCCGGCACCTGCTCCAGCCAAGTCGCCGCACCGGTGTAGGTCGGCACGTAGAACGTGATCCGCTGCAGCAGCTCGCCGGTCAGCTCGCCGTCGGCGGGCGTCAGGATCGTGACGCCCACAGGGCCTTCGAAGTCGGGCCACTGGACCCACGCGACGACGTCTACCACGGGTGGATCGTGCCGTCCTCGAGCCTGGCCACCGGCAGGTACGCCGGCGCGTAGGGGTAGCGCGCGGCCGCCTCCTCGTCGATGTCGACGCCCAGCCCCGGTTCCTCAGAGGGGTGCAGGTAGCCGTCGGCGTACCGGTAGCCGTGCGGGAACACCGCGTCGGTCTCCGGCGTGTGCCGCATGTACTCCTGCAGCCCGAAGTTGGGGATCGCCAGGTCGAGGTGCAGCGCCGCCGCCATGCAGACGGGGGAGAGGTCGGTGGCCCCGTGCGAGCCGCTGCGGACGTGGTGCAGCGCGGCGAAGTCGAAGATCCGGCGCAGGTGGGTGATGCCGCCGGCGTGCACGACGGTCGTCCGCACGTAGTCGATCAGCTGCTCGCTGATCAGCGCGTTGACGTCCCAGATCGTGTTGAACACCTCGCCGACGGCGATCGGGGTGGTGGTGTGCTGCCGGATCAGCCGGAACCCCTCCTGCAGCTCGGCACGGACCGGGTCCTCGAGCCAGGTGAGCGCGTACGGCTCCAGGCTCTTGCCGAGCCGCGCCGCCTCGATCGGCGTGAGCCGGTGGTGGACGTCGTGCAGCAGCCGCAGGTGCGGCCCGAACTCCGCGCGGACCCGCTCGAACACGCCGGGCACGTGCTGCAGGTAGCGCGCGGTCGACCAGCTGGTCTCCGTCGGGAGCGCGGCGTCGGCCGGCTCGTAGAACAGCTTGTCCTTGCTGACGCCGTAGGTCTTCTCGAGGCCCGGGACGCCGGTCTGCACCCGCACTGCGCGGTAGCCGAGCTCGACGTAGCGCCGGACCTCGGTGAGCACGTCGTCGACCGCGTCGCCGTTGGCGTGGCCGTAGACCGTGACGCCGTCGCGGGAGCGGCCACCGAGGAGCTGGTAGACCGGCAGGCCGGCCACCTTGCCCTTGATGTCCCACAGCGCCGTGTCGACCGCGGCGATCGCGCTCATCGTCACCGGCCCGCGCCGCCAGTAGGCGCCCTGGTAGAGGTACTGCCAGGTGTCCTCGATCCGTGCGGGATCGCGGCCGATGAGCAGCGGCATGACGTGGTCGCGCAGGTAGGACTCGACGGCCAGCTCGCGGCCGTTCAGCGTGGCGTCGCCGACGCCCGTGACGCCGTCGTCGGTCTCGAGCTTGAGCGTGACGAAGTTGCGGCCCGGGGAGGTGACGATCACGCGCGCATCGACGATCTTCACCGGTCCGGCTCCTCCTTGACCAAGCGACGCCCTGCGTCGGGCTGACGACGCGCAGCACGACGATGATCACCGTATAGATTACGGCCGGCACGATCCTTGGGGGCCTGGACATCAGCGACCTGCGACTGCATCCCGACCGCGCCTTCCCGGCCGAGCCAGGCGTGCGGGCGATCGCGCGGCGGATCTACGGGCAGACCCGGTCCCTGCCACTGCTGTGCATGCACGGCCACATCGACGCAGGCGTGCTCGCGGCGAACACGCCGTTCGACGACCCCGCCCAGCTGCTGGTCGTGCCGGACCACTACGTCACCCGGCTGCACGTCTCGCAGGGCGTGCCGCTGGAGTCGCTCGGCGTGCCGCGCGCCGACGGGACGCCGCCTGCAGTCGGCTCGCGGAAGATCTGGCGCGCGTTCTGCGCGCACTGGCATGTCTTCCGCGGTACGGCGAGCCGGTTCTGGCTCGAGCACCAGCTTGTCGAGCTGCTCGGTGTCACGGTTCAGCCGAGCGGGCAGACCGCTGACGCGGCCTACGACCAGATCACCGAACGGCTGTCCGACCCCGACTTCCGACCGCGGGCCCTGCTCGACACGTTCGGGATCGAGCTGCTGACGACGACCGACTCCGCGACGGCGACCCTCGACGGTCACGCGACGCTTCGCGAGGAGGGCTTCGGTGAGCGCGTGGTGCCGACGTTCCGCCCGGACGCCCTGGTGCACGTCCGGCATCCCGGCTGGCGCGACCGGGCGCGCGAGCTGGGCGAGCTGACCGGGGTGGACACGGCGACGTACAAGGGCTACCTGGAGGCGATGGC
>DASQMY010000191.1:0-8194 GCA_035645255.1 Mycobacteriales bacterium | reverse complement strand
ACCGGGGCACGCTGCGGCCCCGGTCGGCACTGTCGTACGGCTAGCGCTGGCCGTGGTAGAGCTTGTAGACGACGTACGCGGCGAACCAGCCGATGATCAGGAAGACCACGATCAGCAACCCGGTGTAGACCATCTCGACTGACACGTCGTCTGCCCTCTGCTCCGGCGGGTCGGCCCCGCGCTTCCAGCCTCACCGGCGAGCCTAGCCGACCGGCGGACGGTCCTAGACTGCGGCGTCGCCGTACCGTCGTCCCCCTTCGAGGAGCCCGTGTTGGCCAGCAGTCTCGTCATCAAGGTCACCGCCGGCGAGGACGCGCCGGAGCGCTGCTCGCAGGCCTTCACCGTCGCGGCTGTCGGCGTCGCGAGCGGCGTCCCGGTGTCGTTGTGGCTGACCGGTGAATCGGCGTGGCTGGCGCTCCCCGGCAACGCCGAGCAGTTCGAGCTCGCCGAGTCGGCGCCGCTGCACGAGCTGCTGGCCGCGGTGCTGGCCGGCGGCCAGGTGACGCTCTGCACCCAGTGCGCGGCGCGCCGGCAGATCGGCGCCGAGGACGTGCTGCCGGGGATCCGGATCGCCGGCGCGCAGGCGTTCCTCGGCGAGGTCATGGCCGACGGCGCCCAGGCGCTCGTCTACTGACCGGCAGCGGACACCGGCGCCGCCCGCCCGGCTACCGCGCGGCTCAGCCGGGGCGGCGCTGGTAGCCCTCCAGCAGCAGCACCTCGCGCGGCTCCAGCTCGAAGATCGTCCGCCAGTTGTAGTACTCGAGCCAGGCGCGCGGGTGGCGGCGGATCTCGGCGGCGTAGTTCTGCACGGCGATCACGTACCGCGCGGAGTTGTTGTAGCCGCGGATCGCCTTGGCCATGTCGCCCGGGCCGCCGCGGTCGACGAGGTAGCGGGCTGCGGCCTGGATCGAGTCATGCGGGTCGTCGATGTCGCCGCGGCCGACCAGGTCCCACGTCGTCGGCATGAACTGCATCGGCCCGCGCGCGCCGGCGGTGCTGAGCCCGATGATCCGGCCCATGCGCGTCTCGACCAGGTTGATCGCGGCGAGGTAGCTCCAGTGGATGCCGGTCGCCCGCTGCGCCTTGCGGTAGTAGCGCATCAGCTCGGCGGCCGGCAGCGGGTCGACGATCCGCCACTCCGGCAGCTCGGGCCGCGGCTTGTTGAGGATCCGGATCTCCTGCACCGCCTGGACGTTCGCCTTCGCGGTCCCGCGCAGCGCCGCCGGCAGCGTGGCGTAGACCTTGGGCTGCCACGCCTCCTCGGTGACGAGCTGGTGGTAGGCGAGCTGGGTGAGCTCCGCGGCGCGGGCGACCTGCCTGGGCGGCGTGCGCGCGTCGCGGATCTGCCTGGACGCCTCGGCGAGCACGCGGGCCAGCTCGCCGGCCGACCGGAACGTCGGTACGGCGGCGACGTGCGGTGCGCGCCGGTCCGGGCGGTAGGTAGGCCGGGGCGTCGGCAGCGCCGCCGCGGCGGGTGGCGGCGTCGGCGTCGCCGTAGCGGTCGGCCGGGGTGAGGTCGCCGGCGCCGCGGACGGCGACGACTCCGGCGCCGATGCAGTGGCGGTCGGGGTCGCCGGGGCCGGGGCCGCGCCGGTGGGGGCAGCCAACCCGGAGGCCGTCGGCGCAGGCGTCGTCATGCTCGCGGCCGTCGGCGCGGACCGGCCGCCGTCGTCGTCACCGCCCGTGCAGGCGACCGACAGGACCAGGACCAGCACGGCGGCAGCTCGGCGCATGTCCCAGTCCTACCCCGCAGCGGCCGCTAGCGCTGGTCCGGCTCGGCGGTCAGATGCCGGAGGTAGCGGTTGGGGTCGGTGAGGTAGCGCCGCCAGTGGTCCACAAGGTCGAGGTCCGCCCAGCGAGCCGGCGCAGGCCGTCGCCGTCCGGCTCGTAGATCGTCGCGCCCGGCAGGGCGGTCAGCAGCGGCGAGTGGGTGGCGCAGACGACCTGCGCGCCCACGCCGACCAGGTCGGTGAACACCCCGAGCAGGACGAGGCACGACGTGAACGAGAGCGCGGCCTCGGGCTCGTCGAGCAGGTAGAAGCCGGGCCGGGCGAAGCTGTGCATGAGGACCTCGAGGAACGACTCCCCGTGACTCATCTCGTGCAGCGGCTCGGTCGGGTGCGGGCCCGGGTCGAGGCTCTCGAGGTAGGTGTAGACGCCGTGCATCGTCTCGGCGCGCAGGAAGTAGCCCCACCGCGGGCGGCTCCCGGAGCGAACCAGCTCGAGCGCGTCGGCCAGCGGCGACTCGGTCACCCTCGTCGCGTGCCTGGCGTTGCGACTGCCGCCTTCCGCGTTGAGCCCCATGCACGTCGCCAGCGCCTCGACCAGCGTGGACTTGCCGCTGCCGTTCTCGCCGACGAGGAACGTCACGCCGGCCGGCAGGTCGAGCCCCTCGCGAAGCACCTGGTCGACCGCCGGGATCGCGTGCACCTACACCGTGTCGTACGCCGCCCCCGGACCGCCGCTGCACGCGGCGGACCGGCCGGTCGTCGAAGACCACGGATCAGGTGGAGCTGACCGTCACGTCGACGTCGTTGATGCCGGTGTCCGCCTGGATCCCTGTCTCACCGAGCGCGCCGCCACCGGCCAGCGCGCGCAGCGTCCACGACCCGGGTGCGGCGAAGAACCGGAATCCGCCGGTGGCCGACGTCTGCACCTCGGCGGTGAACTCGTCCTGGTGGTCCAGCAGCCGCACGTAGGCACCGGCGACCGGGCCGTCCTCGCGCGTGACCGTGCCCTGGATGACCGTCTCCATGCTCACGTCGATCCCCTCCGTGCTCAGTCCGCCGACGGTTGACCCGCACATGCCCTAGACGTCCTTCTCGATGGGGGCGCCGACGAGCGAGCCCCACTCGGTCCAGCTGCCGTCGTAGTTGCGGACGTTCGGCTGGCCGAGGATCTCGTGCAGGACGAACCAGGTGTGGGCACTGCGCTCGCCGATCCGGCAGTAGGCGATGGTGTCGTTGGACAGGTCGACGCCCGCGCCCTCGTAGAGCGACTTCAGCTCGTCGTCGGACTTGAACGTGCCGTCGTCGTTCGCCGCCTTCGACCACGGGATGTTCTTCGCGGTCGGGATGTGGCCGGGCCGCTGCGACTGCTCCTGCGGCAGGTGCGCCGGCGCGAGCAGCTTGCCGGAGAACTCGTCGGGCGAGCGGACGTCGACCAGGTTGACCTTGCCGATGGCGTCCTTGACCTCGTCGCGGAACGCGCGGATAGAGGTGTCCTGGTCCTTCGCGGTGTACGACGTCGGCGTGCGGTCCGCGGCCTCCTGGGTGAGCTTGCGGCTGTCGAGCTCCCACTTCTTGCGGCCACCGTCGAGCAGCTTCACGTCGTCGTGCCCGTAGAGCTTGAAGTACCAGTAGGCGTAGGACGCGAACCAGTTGTTGTTGCCGCCGTAGAGCACGACCGTGTCGTCGTTGGAGATGCCCTTCGCCGAGAGCAGCCGCTCGAACGACTCCTTGTCGACGAAGTCGCGGACGACCTGGTCCTGCAGCTCGGTCTTCCAGTCCAGCCGGACCGCGCCAGGGATGTGGCCGCTGTCGTAGGCGTACACGTCCTCGTCGACCTCGACGAACACGACCTCGGGGTCGTCCAGGTGGGACTCGGCCCAGTCGGCGTCGACCAGGACTTCTTGGCGGCTCATGCAGAGCTCCTCTCGATGGTGGTGCGGGCGGGGACGAAGCGCGCGAGTGCGGCCCGCCCGAGTGCGCGTCGGACGATGAGGTAGATCTCGCAGCCCAGGCAGACGCCGAAGGCCGCGTTCAGGAAAGCGGCGGCGAGCGCCAGCGCGGTCACGGTCGCGCCGAGAGCCGGCACGCCGGCGAGGTAGCCGGCCGTGCCGACGACCCCGAACGCCGCACCGACCGCCTGCGCGAACCGCAGCGGCGGCTCGGCCTCCAGCTCGGCGGCGGGGCCGGTGCCGGTGATCCGGCGGACGAGCCGGAAGAGCCGCCCGTACGGCGCGTGCGCCATGCCGAGCGCGGCGCCGGCCACGAACACTGCGGTCTGCACGGCGAGCAGCAGCGCCGAGCCGGTCAGCAGCACGGCGGACAGGACGGCGGTCGTCACCCAGGCGGCGAATCGCGAGCCGCGCGGGTCGACGTACGAAGTGGTGTCAGGCAACGGGTGCTCCAGCAGCTGCAGGGACGACGGAAGTCAGGTCCCGGCGCGGAGCGAGAAAGAAGCTGCTCGCCCCTACCGGGACGGCAGACAGACGCAGCTGCCCACGCGGCACAGGTCGACCGCGCGGCGCTTGACGAGCACCAGCTCGAAATACATACCGCGGACCTTACGTAATTCGCTTGGTGGTTGTCGACTCGTCGACCGCACGACCGAGGGCGGCGATGACGTCGGCCTTCCGCGGCTGGCCGCTGGCCCGTACGACGACGCGTCCGGCCGCGTCGAGCACGAGCGTCGTCGGGGTACGCAGGATCGCGTGCCGCCGTACGGCGTCCAGGTGCTGCTCGGCGTCGACCTCTACGTACGCGACTCCCGGCACCATTGCGGCGACCTCCCCGAGGACCCGCCGGGTCGCGCGGCACGGAGCGCAGAACGCCGAGGAGAACTGCACCAGCGTCGCCCGCTCACCCGGCTCCCCGCCGAGCCGGCGCAGCTCGTCGGCGTCGAGCCGCTGGTCGTCCACGGTTCGGACCTGCCCGCTGCGCCGCCGGTGGATCAGCCCGGCCGCGGTCGCGGCGGCGAGCGTGCCGAGCAGCACGAGGAGGGGCGTCATGCTGGTCAGAATGCCTCGGTCGGCGAGTGCATTCCCCGAGCGGCCGATCCTGGCTAGCGTCTGCACCGGTGGTCGAGCGGCAGGTTCACCGAGGTGGGGTGGTGTGGCGCGATGAGCGGTGTGCGGGTGCTGGTCGGGACGCGCAAGGGAGCGTTCGTCCTGACGGCGGACGGCAGGCGGACGGACTGGACCGTCAACGGTCCGTTCTTCCCGGGCTGGGAGGTCTACCACGTCAAGGGCTCACCGGTGGAGCCGAACCGGGTGTTCGCGGCGCCGTCCGGAGGCTGGTTCGGGCAGACGATCCACCGCTCGGACGACGGCGGCGTGACGTGGGAGCCGGTCGGCAAGGACTTCAGCTACGACGGCGAGACCGGGATGCACCAGTGGTACGACGGGACGCTGCGGCCGTGGGAGTTCACCCGGGTGTGGCACCTCGAGCCGTCGCTGTCCGACCCGGACACCCTGTGGGCCGGCATCCAGGACGCCGCGCTCTTCCGCTCGGTCGACGGCGCGATGTCCTGGGAGGAGCTGCCCGCCCTGCGCAACCACGGGTCCGGCCCCGAGTGGCAGCCCGGCGCCGGCGGCCTGTGCCTGCACACGATCATCGAGCACCCGACCAACCCCGAGCGGATGTTCATCGCGATCTCGGCGGCCGGCGCCTTCCGCACCGACGACGCCGGCAAGTCCTGGCTGCCGATCAACAAGGGCCTGCGCTCGAGCGAGATCCCGGACGAGGACTCCGAGGTCGGCCACTGCGTGCACCACATCGCGATGCACCCGTCGCGGCCGGACGTGCTCTTCATGCAGAAGCACTGGGACGTCATGCGCAGCGACGACGCCGGTGGCTCCTGGCACGAGATCAGCGGCGACCTGCCCACCGACTTCGGCTTCGCGATCGACGTGCACGCGCACCAGCCGGAGACGCTGTACGTCGTGCCGATCACCAGCGACTCCCACCACTTCGTGATGGACGGCAGGCTGCGCGTCTACCGGAGCCGGTCCGGCGGCAACGAGTGGGAGGCGCTGACCGACGGCCTGCCGCAGAGCGACTGCTACGTCAACGTGCTGCGCGACGCGATGTCAGTCGACGCCCTCGACGACTGCGGCATCTACTTCGGTACGAGCGGCGGTCAGGTCTACGTGTCCCCGGACGGCGGCGACAGCTGGTCGGCCATCGTGCGGGACCTGCCCGCCGTACTGTCGGTCGAGGTGCAGACATTGCGGTGATCCGCGTCGTGCTCCCGACGCATCTCAAGGCGCTGGCCGGCGTCGACCGCGAGGTCACCGTCGAGCTCGGCGGCGAGACGCTCGGCGCGGCGCTCGACGGGATCGAGGCCGCCTACCCGGTGCTGCGGGGTACCTTCCGCGACGCCCGGTCCGGTCGGCGCCGGCCGTTCGTGCGGTTCTACGCGTGCGAGCTGGACCTCTCGCACGACCCGCCCGACACAGCGCTGCCGCCGGCGGTGCTCAGCGGCGCCGAGCCGCTGCTGGTGATCGGGGCGATGGCGGGCGGCTGACGCGTCAGGCGCCCGCGTCGGGCGACGCCCGTTCGTCGACCGCCTCCACCGCAGCGGCGAGCCGGTCGATCGTCGCGACCGCCTGCCGGATCTCCGCCGCGGTGATCGCGGCCGTGACGGCCCGGCCCCACGCGTGCTGCCGCGGCCGGATGATGTCGATCGCGGCCCACCCCTGCTCGGTCGGCTCGAGCAGCTTGGCCCGGCGGTGCGCCGGGTTGTCGACGTAGACCGCCATCCCGTCGGCGACGAGCGCGTCGGCCAGCCGCTGCACGCTCTGCCTGGTCAGCCCCATCGCGCGGGCGATCCCCGAGACCGTGAGCGGCTGGCGCAGGACCGCCCCGAGCACCTGCCAGCGCGCCGGCGTGAGGCCGGCCGGCCGGGCGAGCTCCTCCGCTGCGTCGAGGAAGAGGCCGTTGAGCCGGAACACGCGCACCACGAGGTCGGTGAGCGCGTCGCCCTTGGCCGAGCGCCCCGCCGCGACCGCCGCCCGCGCCAGTCCTGCAGCGCGAGCGGCGGCCTCCGGCGTGCCCTCGCTCACGACTTGCCGTCGCCTTCCTCGCCGCGGCCGGCGAGCGCGTAGAACGCCGACGGGTCGCCGGTCTTGTAGACCGTCACCCACGCCTCGAGCACCGGCGGCGCGTACAGGTCCAGCCGCTCGAAGATCTTCGCCGCGAAGTCGATCGGCGCGGCCGCGCCGGCCGTGATCAACAGCCCGTCGCTGACCGCCGCGTCGTCGACGTACTCGGCGTGGCCGGCGTAGCCCGGCGCCGCGGCCAGGTACTCCGCCGCGTTGCTGGTGTGCGGCCGGCCGTCGAGGATCCCGCGCTGGGCCAGCGCCATCGTCGCGCCGCAGATCGCCGCAACCGGCACGCCGGCCGCCAGGAACTCCCGCGCCTTCTCCGCCGCGGCGCTGTGCTCGCCCTGCTCGAACGCGGTGGCTCCGGGCAGCATGAGCAGCGCGCTGTCCTCGGGTGCGAGCTGGTCCAGTTCCAGGTCCGGCGTGACCGCGAGGCCGCCCATCGTCCGCACCGCGTCCGCCGACGGCCCGACCGTCTTGACCGTGTAGCGGCCAGGGTTGGTCTGGAAGGCGGCCTGGTTGATGCCGGCCACCGCGTACGACGGCTCCCAGTCGGCCATCCCGTCGAGAACGAACAGGTGCACCGTCTGCTGGTCCATGTCTTCCTCCGCATCGCCCCGCCGACCAGTTGTCAGCATGCTGTCATGTTAAATCACGACAGCATCCTGTCAACGCTGAATTGCGATGTTCAGCTCACCGAGTGCGGAGCAGGCCATAACAACAGCAACGACACAGCCAGCCCGAGCCAAAGATGGTGGGTCCAACTACGCGTCCAGCAACAAGATGGTGGGTCCAGCTTCGCGATTTTGGTGGCAGCTGGGGGCGCGGTGGGCGCGCGGCGACGGCTCGCGCCAGCTACCTCCGGGTGGGGATGACGATGCCGGTCGCCGTACCGCGGATGAGGATCCCGTCGCGGTCGGCCCGGGCACTGGTCAGCTTGATGCCGAACGGCAGGTCGCCGAGGTTGAGCTGCACCGAGAGCAGGCCGAGCGCCGACTTCGGGATCTGCACGCCCTCCGCCGTCGCCTCGGTCACCCGCAGGACGACGCCTTTGTCGTTGACGGCGGCGCTGGCGACGCCGCGCGCGGACACCGAGGCACCGCGGACGTTGATCTCCCCCGCGACGACCGCGCCGGTCGCGCCCCACGAGACGGAGACGTTGCCCCGCTCGCGCAGCCAGGCGTTGAGGTCGGCGTAGGAGACCCGGACGGTCGCGGCGGCGGAATCGGTCGGTACGCCGGAGATCTCGCCGGCGAGCGCGTTCTCGAGGTCGAGCCGCACGCCGGTGAACGTCGCGTCGATGCGGGTGAGCGTCAGGCCGCTCTCCGGCACGTCGCGGGCGACGACGTCGACCCGGTCGAACCGCCC
>DASQMY010000190.1:0-1861 GCA_035645255.1 Mycobacteriales bacterium | reverse complement strand
CGGAGCAGCTGCCGTTCGCCGACGGCACGTTCGACGCGGCGCTCGCCCAGCTCGTCGTGCACTTCATGGCCGATCCGGTCGTCGGGCTCCGCGAGATGAGCCGGGTGACCCGGCCCGGCGGTCCGGTCGCGGCGTGCGTCTGGGACCACGCCGGCGGCGGCAGCCCGCTGTCGACGTTCTGGAGCGCGGTCCACGACGTCGACCCGTCCGGGCGCGACGAGTCGGGGCTGGCCGGTGCGCGTGAGGGTCACCTGGCCGAGCTGTGCGAGCAGGCCGGGCTGCAGCAGGTCGAGTCGTCGCGCCTGACGGTCGACGTCGGCTTCGAGTCGTTCGAGCGGTGGTGGGAGCCGTACACGCAGGGCGTCGGCCCGGCGGGCGTCTACCTCGCGCAGCTCGACGAGCCACGGCGGCAGCAGCTGCAGGCGCGTTGTGCGGAGCTGCTGCCGCCCGGTCCGTTCACCGTCGCCGCGGCGGCGTGGTGCGTGCGGGCTCGCAGCTGAGCAGTCAGGGCACGATGACGAGCTTGCCGCGGGTCCGCCCGGCCTCGAGGTGGCGCATCGCCTCGGCGACGCCGCTCAGCGGAAGCGTCCGCTCGATCGCCGGGACGAGCTGTCCGTCGTCGACCAGCGCGGTCAGCCGCTCGAGCCCGGAGAAGTGTTCCTTCGACACGAACGTCGTCAGGCGCTGGCGCACGAACGGCGACAGCGCAAGCGCGCGCAGCTGCCGGTCGGCGCCCCCGAGCCAGCGGCCGCCGTTCTCGCCGCCCGCGATGACCAGCGTGCCGCGCGGGGTGAGCGCCCGCCGCAGTCGCCGGAGCGAGGAGTTTCCGCCGACGTCGAGGATCAGGTCGTACGGCGTGCCGCCGGCGGCGAAGTCCTCGCGGGTGTAGTCGATGACGCGATCCGCGCCGATGGAGCGGACGAGGTCGAGCTTGCCTGTGCTGGCGACACCGGTGACGTGCGCGCCGAGCGCCTTGGCGATCTGCACCGCGTAAGTGCCGACGCCGCCCGAGGCGCCGACCACCAGCACGCGCTGACCCGGCTGCAGCTTCCCGACATCCGCCAGGCCGGCGTACGCCGTCATGCCGGACACCGGCAGTGCGGCGGCCTGCTCGAAGGTCAGCGCGGCCGGCTTCAGCGCGAGCTTGTCCTCGCGCGCGGCAGCGAACTCCGCGAACGACCCCTTGCCGATGCCGTAGACCTCATCGCCCGGCGCGAACCGGGTGACGTCGCTGCCGACCTCGATCACGACGCCGGAGACGTCCAGTCCCGGCACCGGGTTCTTCGGCGCGCGTACACCGAAACCGGCCAGCCGGAGCGGATACGGCTTCCCGGTCATCAGGTGCCAGGTGCCGCGGTCGAGACCCGCCGCGCGGACCTGCAGCAGCACCTCGCCCGGCGCGACAGCAGGGCGGTCGATCTCGCCGACGCTGAGCACGTCGGCGTCGCCGTACCGCCGCTGGATGACGGCCTGCATCCGGCGGCCGTCGGCTCTGCTGCTGTTTGGGGCGGGGGCTGCGGGTGCGGTCGGTGCGGTCATGTCAGGTCTCCGGGTCGCGTGGCTTGCCTGGCGAGCCACCTTACGTCGTAAGGTGCATGCTGCACGGTAACCATACGTTGTAAGGTTGTCAACGCCGTCCGAGTCCTCAGGGAGCAGCATTTGCCCGCCAGCCGAGCCACCGGTGGTTCGAAGCGCGCACCCGTCACGCGGGAGCGGGCAGTCGCCGCCGCCGTGGCGCTCGCGGACGTCGAAGGTCTCGGCGCCCTGACGATGCGCCGGCTCGCGCAGGAGCTCGGCGTCGAGGCGATGTCGCTCTACCACCACGTCGCCAACAAGGACGACATCCTCGACGGGATGGTCG
>DASQMY010000189.1:0-4756 GCA_035645255.1 Mycobacteriales bacterium | reverse complement strand
AGACGTAGCTGCCGGCCAGCGCCTTCACCGTCCCGGTGTACACGTGCCCGCCGGTGACCGAGCAGCGGCCGTTGTCGTGGCCGTAGGTCAGCGCCGGAGACACGAGCTCGCCGCCGGGCGTCAGGGCGGCCTCCTTGAACTTGCGGTCGCCCTCGAAGACGCTCCACCCGTAGTTGGCGCCGGCCGCCTTCGCCGCCGGCACGACGTCGATCTCCTCCAGGTCGCCCTGGCCGACGTCGGCGAGGTACAGCGTGCCTCGCCGGTCGAAGGAGAACCGCCACGGGTTGCGCAGGCCGTACGCCCAGATCTCCGGTCGCACGCCTTCCCTGCCCACGAACGGGTTGTCGCGCGGTACGCCGTACGGCCGGTCGCCGTCGGGCTGCGGATCGATGCGCAGGATCTTGCCGAGCGGGTCGCCGAGGTCCTGGCCGCGGTTTTCCGGATCACCGCCGGAGCCGCCGTCACCGAGGCCGATCAGCAGCATCCCCTTCGGGTCGAACAGCAGCAGGCCGCCGTTGTGGTTGGGGTACGGCTGGCCGATCTTCATCAGCTCGCGCCGGCTGGCGGGATCGACCCGGTCGCCTTCCGCGCGCAGCTCCACGACCCGCGAGTCGCCGTTGTCGTCGGTGTAGTAGGCGTAGAGCAGCCGGTCCTCGGCGTACCTCGGCGAGAAGGCGATCGACAGCAGCCCCTGCTCCCCACCCCCCCTGACGTCGGCGGAGATGTCGAGGAACGGCTCCTCGCGCAGTCGGCCGCCGGAGACGACGCGCACGGTGCCGCGCTGCTCCACGACGTAGAGGTCGGGATCGCCTGGCGGCGACGTCAGGAACACCGGTTCCGAGAGCTTCGCCACCCGCTCGAGTCGCGGCTCGCCCTCCCGGGCAGCCGCGGTGCGGGTCGCCTCGGCGGTCGGTGTGGCGGCGCGGCTCGACGGTGGGCTGGACGCGGTCGTGGCCGGGGCCGACCGCGACGGCGTCCCGGTGGCGCGCCGGCTCGCCGTACCGCCGGTGGGCGAGCCCGCCGGTGAGCCGGTGGCGCAGATCTCACCCGCGGGGCAGCCTGCCCCCCGGTCGACCGAGCCGCTGCCCTTGCCGCCGTCCGACGAGCAGGCCACCGCCGGCACGAGCAGTGCGACGGCTGTGAGTAGGGGGAGTCGGCGCATAGGTTCAATCCTCACACGCCGGCACCCGGCGGGCACCCGAGGAGGCACGGCGATGGACCTGGACCTGGCCCGCGAGTTCATCGAGAGCAACCACCACGCGGTGCTGGCGACCTACCGCGCCGACGGCCGGCCGCAGATGTCACCGGTCAGTGTCGCGATCGACGGGGACGGCTTCGCCGTCGTGAGCACGCGGGAGCCGGCGATGAAGACCCGGAACGTCCGGCGCGACCCGCGGGTGTCCCTCTGCGTGCTGACCGACGACTTCTACTCCGGGTGGGTCTACGTCGACGGTCGCGCCGACGTCGTCACGCTGCCGGAGGCGATGGAGCCGCTCATTGACTACTACCGCCGGATCTCCGGGGAGCACCCCGACTGGGCCGACTACCGCGCCGCGATGGAGCGTGACCACCGGGTCCTGCTCCGGATCACGCTCGAGCACGCCGGGCCCAACGTCAGCGGCTGACGCCGCCGATCGCCGTGCGCTAGAGGCGGACGGCGCCGGTCCACTCCTTGCGGTAGATGCTGGAGATCTTGACGACGTCACCGGTCTGCGGCGCGTTGATGTACATCCCGCCGCCGATGTAGATGCCGACGTGGTGGATCGGGCTGCCGTAGAACACCAGATCGCCCGGCCGCAGCTCGGACCTGCTGACGCGCCGGCCGCTGTGGAACTGCATCCGGCTCGAGTGCGGCAACGAGACGCCCGCCTTCGCCCACACGTACTGCGTCAGACCCGAGCAGTCGAACGTGTTGGGTCCGTCCGCCGCCCAGACGTAGGGCTTGCCCAGCTGCCGGCGGGCCCACATGACGGCGATGTCGGCCCGGCGGCCGCTGGACCGGCTCGCGGTGCGCGTCCGATCCGATGTCGATCGGTGCTGCCTGCTCGCCCGCCGGCGCGCCTCCGCTCGCTGCGCCGCCCGCCTGGCCGCCGCCTGCCGCTCCGCGCGGCGCGCTTCCGCCCGCCGGGCCTCCGCCCGGCGAGCCTCGGCGCGCCGGGCCGCGCGGCGATCCTCCGCGAGGGCAGCCGCACGGCGGGCGGTCGCGAGCTGCTCGATCCGCTCGGCGCGGATACGGGCCTGGCGACGCTCCTCGGCCGCCTCGGCCGCGCGGATCCGGCGTTCCTCCGCGAGCTTCGCGGCGCGGATCCTCGCCTGCCGGCGCTCCTCCGCGAGCCGCGCCGCGCGGATGCGCGCGGCCTCGTCCGCCTTCAGCCTGGCGACCAGCTGCTCCTGCTCCGCGACGGACTCCTCGATGTCGGCCTTGGTGCGGGCCAGCCGCAGCGACATCGCCCGCGCCGCCGCCACGGCGCGCTCGCTCGCCAGCCGCTCACGCTCCAGGTCGAGGGTCGCCGCGCGGAGCGCCTGGAGCTGCTCCAGCCGGGTGCGGCTCACCTGCTCGAGCGTGCCGGCGCGACCGAGGAACAGCTCGGGCTCCGACGAGAGGATGACGGAGAAGCTCTGGACGCCGCCGCCGCTGCGGTAGGCCGCCGCGGCGAGCTCGCCGGACTCGCGGCGCAGGCGGGCGAGCCGCTTCGCCGCGCGGGCGACCCGGTCGGCGGACTGCTCGGCGTCGCGCGTCGCGCGGTCGAGGATGATCTTGCCCTCGGCGTAGTCCTCGACCGCGATGTCGACGAGTCGGTTGAGCTCGGTGAGCCGCTCCTGCGCGCTGGCGATCCGCTCGGCGCCGGACGACGGCGGCCCGGCCGGCTGCGCGGCCGACGGAGCCGCGGGGAGCGCGACTGCCACGAGCATCGCCGTGACGGCGAGCGAGACACATCGGGTGAGGCGGCGGGTCGCCACGAGGGCGGCTCTCCCATTCTTCCGTAGCCGTCTGCCGGGTCAGCTGACGGGTTCGGGCGGGGAAGACGGCCCTACGGTGCGGCCCGCACAAGGACACACCGACTCACCCCAGGGGAAGTGGGTTCCCGGTTCTCGGACCGACGATACGGCCGGGCCGTGACTCGACGTCGTAGCCACGCCGCAGCCCTGACCGCGCAGTCGCGCGCCGGAGGTTTGTCGTCTGGATGGGGGATCACCCCGTCCAGACGACCAACATGACGGAGCCGAGGGCGTACGGATCAGCCGAACGTCACCCAGCGGTCGTCCCGCACGGGCGCGAAGCCGATCTGCCGGTAGACCGAGTTGGACGTCGGGTTGGCGAGGTCGGTGAACAGCACGACCTGCTCCGCGCCGCCGTACAGTGCGTCGGCGGCGCACGCGGCAGTCACCGCCGCGCCGTAGCCGCGGCGCCGGTGGACCGGCGGCGTGTAGACCGGGCCGACCCGAGCAACGCCACCGATCGTCGGGTTGCGCCCGGCCATCGAGACCACGGCGCCGGAGTCGTCCTCCCACAGCCAGATGAGCCCGTGGGCGACGCGTTCGCGGACGACCGGCTCGGCATCAGTAACCGGCATGCCGCCCTCCGCCTCGAACGCCCCCACCCACTCGACGAGCAGCGAGACGTCCGACTGCCGGGCCGCCCGCGCGCGGCCCGGGACGCCGCTCGGCTGCACGAGCGACCCGAGCGAGTACAGCCGGGTGCGCATCTTCGGTACCGCTCGCAGCCCGGTGGTCGCGGTCCACGCGGCGGCGAACCGCTCGGTGACCTCGTCCGGGCCGATGGCACCGGGCACCTCGACGCCCGCTTCCAGCAGCGAGTCGACGAGCTCGCGGTGGCTGTCGCCAGGAACCACGGCCAGCAGCAGGTGGTGCGGCGGCGTCCGGCTGACGGCGCCGGTGACACCGGACCCGTCGTCGTACCAGGCGAAGTACTGCGGTTCGTCGGTCGGTGGCCTGCCGGCGCGCACGCCGTGGATGGCGGTCAGCGCGATCGTGTTCTCGGCCGGGTGCGCGCAGAGCAGGTCCCACACGCGCGCGGCGTACTCCTCGACGTCGTCCGTCAGCTGCCAAGTCACCTGGCCACCCTACGGACCGCGGCGGGTACCCCCGGTGAGATTCGAACTCACACTGTCCCGTTCTTAAGACGGGTGCCTCTGACCAGTTGGGCTACGGGGGCGAGACGAACTCTCAGGGTAGCTGCGGCCGGCTGCGCGCGAACGCCGCGCGCGGGGTGTGCAGCGCGCCGAGCGAGATGACGTCGCGGCGGAAGAACAGCGACAGCGTCCAGTCGGCGACCACCTGCGCCTTACGGCCCCACGTCGGCACCCGGCTCATGTGGTAGGTGCGGTGCATGAACCACGCCGGCCACCCGCGCAGCCGCACGCCGTACACCTCGGCGACCCCCTTGTGCAGACCGAGTGATGCGACCGACCCGACATGCTTGTGCCGGTAGGGCGTGGGCTGCTCGCCGCGGAGGGTGGCGACGATGTTGCGGCCGAGCAGGCGGGCCTGGCGCACCGCGTGCTGCGCGGTGGGCGCGCAGAAGCCGCCCATCGCCAGGTCCGGTACGGCGGCGATGTCGCCCGCGGTCCAGGCGCCGGGTACGCCGCGCACGCGGAGGAACTCGTCGGCGTCCAGCCGGCCGCGGTCGTCGCTCGGCAGGCCGGTGCGGTTGACGAGCGGGCTGGCCTTGACGCCGGCGGTCCACACCACGGTCTCCGCTGGGAAGCTCCGCCCGTCGGACAGCGTGACGACC
>DASQMY010000188.1:0-33100 GCA_035645255.1 Mycobacteriales bacterium | reverse complement strand
GCCCGATCCGGCGCAGCGCCTGCCGCGCGCCCGGCAGCACCGCCCACCCGGTCTCGTGGCCGTGCGTCGAGCCGACGACCCGGCCGACCCCGGCCGACCGCAGGGTCGGCGCGAGCAGCCCGAGCGGCGCCGCGGCGCCGAACCACGCGGTGTCGCACCCCTCCGCGCGCGCGATCTCCCGCGCCCGGACGCCGACCGAGCGCACCGGGAGCAGCACGCCGGTCGACTCGCGGACGACCGGGAACGCCTGCGCTGCGTCGAACGCCTTCGCGCCGGGCCACGTGGAGGCGTAGACGACGACCTCCGCAGGCGGCAGCCGGGAGGTGAGCGCATGCACGTACTGCTGGATGCCGCCGGGCCGCGGCGGGAAGTCGTTGGTGACGACGAGGACCTTCATCCGCCCGCCGGACGGAGGTCGGGCGGCTCGGGTACGCCGTTCGAGCGCGCCCACGTCCGCGCGATCGCGATCCGCTCGGGTGCCGACGGGTGCGTGAAGAACAGACCGTAGATCACCGGGTGCGGGTCCAGGTCGGACAGGTTGGTGACCGCGAGCCGTCGTTCCACGTCGACGAAGGTCTTGGGGTCGCGGGTCAGGTCGAGCGAGTGCACGTCGGCCCGCGCCTCGATCCGGCGGCTGACCAGGTTGGTCACCGGCGAGGAGAGGAACGTCAGCGCGGCGACCAGGAACAGCAGCAGCGCCACGCCGCCCGGGTCGTCCGCCGCGTCGACGCCCGCCCGGCGCAGCAGCGGCGACCAGCTCAGCAGCAGCCACAGCAGCGGCATGCTCGCCGCGAGAGCAAGCGCGCCGATGAGGGTGCCGTTGAGGACGTCGCGGCGCTCCGCGTGCCCGAGCTCGTGGGCGACGACCAGCTCCACCTCCGCCGGCGTCGCCTTCTCGACGAGCGTGTCGTAGACGACGATGCGCCGGGTGCTGCCGAAGCCGGAGACGTAGGCGTTGAGCGCGGTCGTCCGCCGCGACGCATCGGCGACCAGGACGTCCTGCACCGGTACGCCGTCGCGCTCGGCGAGCGCCAGCATCGACTCGCGAAGCGGGCCGGCCGGCATCGACGTGAACTTGTTGAAGATCGGCTCGAAGACCACCGGGTAGGCGAACGACAGCCCGACGACGAGCAGTGCCCCGGCCGCGGCCGACCAAGCCCACCAGGTGCGCGGCGCCTGCCGCGCCAGCGCGTAGAACACGGTCAGCGTGAGCACCAGCAGCGCGGCTGCCACGCCCAGCGACTTCAGCTGGTCCACCGCCCAGGTCGCCCACGTCTGGGTCGAGATCCCGTAGCGGCGCAGCCCGCGCTCGACGAGCACGTCGGTCGGCAGCGTCACCAGCCGGCCGACCAGTGCGAGCACGACGCCGCCGACGACGGCGGTCACCCACCACCCGCCGCCGAGCAGCCGCCCGGCCGCGTGGACGAGGCGCGCGCCGAGCGGCGTCAGGCCGAGGACCGCCGCCACCAGCAGCCCGAGCAGCATGCCGAGGTAGGCGGGCGGGCGGATCGTCGACCGGTACGCCTGCTCCCTGGCCATCTCCTCGCCGGTGAAGTCCCGTCCGGCGTCGGCCGCGACCCGCGACGCCGCGACGAGCGGCTGCCATGGCGTCGTGACGACGACGACCAGCAGCAGCGCAGCGCCGAGCGCCAGGAGGGCCAGGGCGGCCGGCGTGCGGGACAGCGTCATGCCAGCTTGGCCCGCGCGTACGCCCGCCATGCCTTGGTGAAGGAACCCGGGGTCGTCTTGAGCACCGAGCGCATCGCGTTCGCCATCGCCGCGGCCCTGGTGGCGGAGCGGTCTGCGCCGAGCGCCCGGTAGAACTTCACGAGCGTCCGCTGGCTGGTCTGGTCGACGATCATCCGAGCGGCCAGCCAGGACCCCTCGTACGCCTGCGAGAGCCGCTTGTTGCCCCCGTCGAAGTCCTTGTCCGCCGGCAGCTCGCGCGGCGGCCGGCCCGCGCGCAGGTCGCTGCGCAGGGCGGCCGCTGCGCCGTGGTCGGACACCCCGGTGCCGAGGTAGCCGATGTAGTCCGCCATCCCCTCGATGAGCCAGGCCGGGACGTTCGGGCCGGTCGCGCCGCGCGTCGCCACGTGCGTCACCTCGTGCCGCATGACCACCTCGCGACCCAGCCGGCCGAGCCGGTCGAAGTTGCGCGGGTTGACGATCACCCGGTTGCCGACGGTGCGGTAGCGGTTGTCGACGATGTCGACGCGGGCGACCGCGACGGCGGCGATCTGGGAGAGGTCGGCCCGCTCACCGAGCAGGTCGCTGACCTGCTCCTGCGACCTCGGCACCAGGACGACGACCTGCTGGCTCCAGTCCTCGCCCCAGACGGCGGACACCCGCGGGATCGCGGCGTCGGTCGTCGACGCGAGCGCCCGCAGGTAGCTCGCCCGGGTGGGCGAGCCGAGCACCACGGTGCGCTCGCCCTGAACGCTCAGCACCGGCCCGAAGTCCCACAGCTCGCGTGCGGTGCGGTGGCTGCCGACGTCGAGGTCGGTGTCGCTCCCGACGAACCACCGCGTCCCCCGCCGGACGAGCGTGAACTTCTGCTCGAGCTCGTTGCGATGGCCGTCGGCGCCGTCGAGCGCGTAGGCCAGCGTCACCCCAGGAGCGAAGACCTCGTCGGCGGCGTACCGCCGGACGACCTTGGCGGGCAGCCGCGTCTCGCGCCGGTCGACGCGGTAGCTCCACGACGCGAGTCCGACGGCCTCGAGGTTGTCGAACATCTCGAGCTGCGACCGGTAGAACGACCGCTGCCGGCTGTCCAGCGTCGCGGCGAACCCCTTGCGGTCACGACGCCGGAGCGCGGTCGCTCGCCTGCCGAGCAGCGTGGTCGCGGCGGCGACGCGCTGCGTGCGCGCTGCCTCGAGGGACCTCGGCGGCGCAGGTCGTGGGGCGACCCCGCGGGTCGGCTCTGGTGCCGCCGTCGGCTCGACCGCGGCACGAATCCTCGTCGGCGTTGGGGTCGGCGCGGCGGCGACCGGCCGCGGAACGCCGGGCGGGCGGCGCTCGGCGACGAGCACGCCACCGGCGACGGACACCTCGGCGACGATGGCGACCGCGAGCAGCGCAACGCGCCAACGACCGCTGCGTACCGAGTGGGTGCCCACAACGAGCGATCGTACGGCGCGCAGCCGCCCCCCGCGCGGGGGGCTCCGAACGGGGGGTCAGCCCGGTCGGGTGGCTCCGACGTAGTCCGGTCGCGAGGCCGAGGCGATCTTGACGACGTCACCGGTCTGCGGGGCGGCGATCTTGCGGCCGCCGCCGATGTAGATGCCGACGTGGTGGATCGGGCTGCCGTAGAAGACCAGGTCGCCTGGCTGGAGCTGCGACCAGGACACCCGGCGGCCTTCGTTGATCTGCATCCGGCTCGAGTGCGACAGCGACACGCCGGCGGCGGCCCAGGCGGCCATCGTCAGTCCCGAGCAGTCGTACGAGCCGGGTCCGTCGGCAGCCCACCGGTAGGGCTTGCCGAGCTGCGCGTAGGCGAAGCGAACCGCGATGGCGCCCCGGCCCGAGCTCGGGACGGGCGCCGTGGGCTCGCTGGTCCCGTCGCTGTCGTCGTCGCCGTCGTCGCTGTCCGCGCGGTCGGTGGTCCGGGACCGGGTCGCCCGGCTGGCCGCGACCCGTGCCGCCTCGGCGGCCGCACGCCGGGCGCGCTCCTCCGCCGCGCGGGCGGCTGCCGCGCGGGCGGCGGCGGCGCGCTCGGCCGCCTCCCGGCGCTTGTCCGCGGCGCGCAGCTTCTTCAGCAGAGCAGTCTGCCGCTCGACGGCCGCCTCGATCTCCGCGCGCTTGGCGGCCAGCCGGGACTCGAGGGCGCGCAGCTTGGTGAGCTCCCGTGCGCTGGCGGCAGCTTGCCGCTCGAGGTCCCGCCGCGCGACGGCGAACTCGGCGAGCCGGTCAGCCTTGCTCCGGGCGACGTGCTCGAGCGACGAGGCCCCCTCGACGAATCCCTCGGCACTCCCGCTGACGATGAGCGCCAGCACCGGGCTGGCGCCACCGGAGCGGTAGGCGGCCGCGGCGACGTCGGCGAGGCCGGCCTGCAGCTCGGACACCCGCTGCTGGGCCTGGGTGAGCGCGAGGCGCGCGGCGGCATCGGCGCGCTGCGCCTTGGCGACCGCGATCTCGGCGTCGTGGAAGTCCTCCACCGCCGAGTCGACGACGGTGTTGAGCCGCTCGAGCTCCGCTGCCGCCTGCTCGGTCGCCCGCGACGGGTCGGCATGAACAGCGCCGGAGGGCAGCCCGGACATCAGCACGGCAGTGGTCATGAGCAGGGCGACGAGTCGAACGGCGGTGCGCGCGGTCGCCACTGGGGCGGCACTCCTTCTCTTCCTGACCGCCGACCGGGTTAGCTGACGGGTTGGGGCCGGAAGATGGCCCTCCGAGCGTCGCCGCTCGATTCACCCCACAGAACCTGGGTCCCCGGGTCCGGGGCGGCCGAGGCCGACACCGGATTTGGCGGGCCCGCCGCCGCGGCTCTGGGCAGCTACTGGTCACAGCGGGCTGGCCGAGGCTAGCGAATCACGCGTTCGTGAGCAAACCCCGCGTCAGCTGGCGACCTCCGTCGGCGGGACCATCCGCAGCCGCGGCACCAGGCCGGAGCTGGCCAGGACGTCGAGCGCGGACTGCTCGACCGGGTCGACCTCGATCGCCCCCGGCGGTGCGCCGAGCATCACGGTCACCACGCAGTCGGCACAGGCCAGGTCACGCATCACGCAGCTGTCGCAGTCGATCATCATCTGGGCGCCTCCGGGGGAATCGGGTCCTCTACCTCGCTGGCGGGGACGCTACGGAGGGGGTCCGACAAAAGCCGCGGAGCGTCCGGCGTACCGGGGCAGGGGGCGGCTGTCAGCCCCGGCCGAGCAGTCCGAGCAGGGCGGGTGAGGCGACGGCGCGGGCACCCGCGGCGCGCGCGCCGTCGGCGACCTCGGCGTCGGACGACACCACGACGACTGGGCGGCCCGGCGGCTCGGCGCGGACCAGCGACAGGATCACGTCGTCGGCGAGCCGGCCGACCGGGCTGAAGATCACCCGGACGCGGCGGGGCGTCGTGGGTGCAGCCCCCGTCAGTCGCTCCGCACCGTCGAACACGACTGTCACCTCCGCGCCGGTGCGCGCGGCGAGCGATGCCACGCCCTGGACGAGCCGGGTGCGCTGCGCCTCGAGCGGCAGCGTGCCGTACCCGGTCTTCGTGACGTTGTAGCCGTCCACGACCAGGTGCACTCCCGGTACGGCGACGAGCGACTCGAGCCAGGCGGCGTCGTCCGGCGCCAGCCCGCGGCCGCTCGCCGGTTCACTGCCGCGCGCCGACTGCAGCCGGTCGACGATCGCATCCGCCGGGCGGGCCTCGGTCGGCGGCAGCGCCAGCTCACGCCGCAGCCCCTGCGCGGCGTTGGTGAGCGTGTCGACGAGCAGCCACAGCCGAAGCTCGTCGAGCGAGCGCGACTCCCGGCCGGCGCGGCGTACCTGCTCGAGCTGCGACTCCAGCTCGGCCAGCCGGGCGCGGGCCCGCTTCAGCTCCGCCTCCGAGGAGGTGCCGAGGCGTTCGGCCGCCCGCCGGAGCTTGTCGCGCTCCGCCGACGCCGTCTCCGCCGCCGCCTCCGCCGCCCGCTGGGCCTCGGTGGCCATCCGCAGCCGCCGGCGTGCGTCGTCGAGCTCGCTGCGCACGGCCGCGATCTCCGCCCTCGCCCGCTCGCGCTCGACCTTGACGGCCGACTTCGCGGCCGCCAGCTGCTCGGACAGGCGCGCCGTGCCGGCCGCGTCGGTCGCGGCCGCCGTCCGCGCAGCCGCGGACTCGAGGACGTCCGCCGCGTGCCGCACGACGTCCGGCCAGCCGGGCGTCCGGCAGAGGTAGGCCGCGGCCGCCGCATCGAACGGATCGGCCGCCGGCGGCGGTGCTCCGGCATCGAGCGCACCCACCAGCTCGGGGTATGCCGCGCGCACCGCCTGCGCGACGCTGCTGCGGAAGACCGGGTCGGCGTCGACCGCCGTGGCGAGCGGCGCGGCGGCCAGCCTGGCCCGCTTGGCCGGGGTGAACCGGGCGAACTGCCGCAGCGCCCCCGGGATCTCGTCTGCCGGCAGCTGCCCGAGCCGCTCGGCGGCCAGCGCGACGACCCGCGCGCGCACCGGCTCGGGCAGGCTGGCCGGCGTGCCGTTGACCGGCCCGTCGCCACTCACCTGGCGGGCTCTCCCGCCGCCGCCTCCGGGGCGTCGGCCGGCGCCGAGGGCCGGGGCACGATCTCCACCGTGTCCTGCGCGTTGCACCAGCGACACGTGACGTGCTCGACGACCTCGCTGAGCACCTCGCGCTCCTCGACCGCCTGCTCCCCCGCCAGGTCGGCGTGCAGGTAGTCCCGGGAGCGGACCACCCGGACCGCGTCGAACCGCGTCAGGTTGCCGCACGCGGTGCACCGCCAGCGGGTCGTGGGACCTGGGGTCGGCACGGGCACGTGGGTCCTCCTCTCGGCGCGCCAAGCGTACCGGCGGGTGCTGGCGTCAGCCTGCTGTCCGAGCGGCGAGCCGCGGCTCGCCCGCCGCTAGCATGGCCGCGCGCCAGCCGACCCAGCCACCGGAGGCACCATGCTCGCCGCCCTGCAGCCACTGCTCGCCCAGTCGAACGACGTCAGCGTGGACCTGACGCTGCACGGGATCATCGCCCTGGTGGCCGGGATCGCGATCCTGCTCCGGCCGAAGCTGCTCGCCCGCCTCGTCGCGGCGTACCTGATCATCATCGGGCTGATCGAGATCTTCGACATCAGCATCGACATCTGAGCCGCTTTCCACAGCGGTGCGGCATGGCGCCGCCGATTTGTCGGAGGGCCGCCTTACCGTCCTGCTCGTGACCGCCCAACCGATCCAGTGCACGTTCGACGAGCTCGGGACGCCGCTGCGCGAGATCACCTTCGTCGTCGTCGACCTGGAGACGACCGGCGGGTCGCCCGCCGGCTCGGCCATCACCGAGGTCGGGGCGGTCAAGGTGCGCGGCGGTGAGGTCCTCGGCGAGTTCCAGACATTGGTCAACCCGGCCGGTCCGATCCCGCCGTTCATCGCGGTGCTGACCGGGATCACCGACGGCATGGTCGCGTCCGCACCGCGCATCGAGTCGGTGCTGCCGGCGTTCCTCGAGTTCGCCCGCGGGTCGGTCCTGGTGGCGCACAACGCGCCGTTCGACGTCGGGTTCCTCAAGGCCGCCTGTGAGTCGACGGGCATCCCGTGGCCCGGCTTCGACTCGCTGGACACAGCGCGGATCGCCCGCCGCGTGCTGACCCGGGACGAGTCACCGGACTGCAAGCTGTCCAGCCTCGCCAGGCTGTTCCGTACGGCCGTGCAGCCGTGCCACCGCGCGCTCGCCGACGCGCAGGCCACCGTCGACGTCCTGCACGGCCTCATCAGCCGGCTCGGCAACATCGGGGTCCAGACGATCGAGGAGCTGCGCACCTTCTCCTCGCAGGTCTCGCCGGAGCAGCGGCGCAAGCGCTACCTCGCCGACGGGCTGCCGCACGCACCGGGCGTCTACCTCTTCCGCGACGCACGCGACCGGATCCTCTACGTCGGCAAGAGCAAGGACCTGCGCACCCGCGTGCGCAACTACTTCGTCGCGTCCGAGCCGCGCACCCGGATGGCCGAGATGGTCGCCGTGGCCGAGCGGGTCGACCACATCAGGTGCACCACGTCACTCGAGGCGGAGGTGCGCGAGCTGCGGCTGATCGCCGAGCACAAGCCGCGCTACAACCGGCGGTCCCGCTTCCCCGAGAAGTCGGTCTACCTCAAGCTCACGGTCGAGCGGTTCCCGCGACTCTCGCTGGTCCGCGCGGTCGCCGACGACGGTGCGACCTACCTCGGCCCGTTCCCGTCGCTGCGCTCGGCCGAGCTCGCCATGGCGGCGGTGCACGAGGCGATCCCGCTGCGCCAGTGCACCGTCCGGATCTCACCGCGAAAGCGCACTCCGGCCTGCGTGCTGCTCGAGATGCGCCGCTGCGGCGGCGCGTGCGAAGGGCTGGAGACCGTCGAGGCCTACGGAGCCCACGTCGAGGCCTTCCAGGGGGCGGTCACCGGTGACCCGAGCCGGGTCGTCGACGGCGTACGGCGGCGCATCGCGCTGCTCTCGGGCAACCAGCGGTTCGAGGACGCGGCGCTCCAGCGCGACCGGCTCTCGGCGTTCGTCCGCGCCGCGGCCAGGTTCCAGGAGCTGACCGCACTGGCGGACTGCGCGCTGATCGTCGGCGCCCGCGCCGACGGCAAGGGCGGCTGGGAGTTCGCTGTGGTCAGGCACGGTCGGCTGGTCGCCGCGGGTGTCTCGCCACCTGGTGCCGCGCCGCGACCCTACGTCGACGCCCTCGTGGCGACGGCCGAGCCGGTGACCCGCGGGCCCGGCCCGACGTCGTGCGCTTCCAGCGAGGAGATGGCCGCGGTCATCCGGTGGCTCGCGCAGCCCGGCACCCGGCTGGTCGAGCTCGACGGCCGGTGGGCGCTGCCGGCCGGCGGCGCGGGCGGGCTGGCCGAGTGGCTGCGGCCGGCGTACGACGCCGATGTCAGCCCGTTCCGCGACCGCCGCGGGCTGCGTCCGGTCCACCAGCCGGCCCGGCAGGCCGGATAGCATCCCGGCACACCGCCCCCGACGAGGAGTCGCCTGCCGTGATCACCGCCGTCGTGCTCATCACCGCCGCCGCCGACCACATCCCCGAGGCCGCGCAGGCGGTGTCCGAGATCGAGGGCGTCAGCGAGGTCTACTCCGTCGCCGGCGACGTCGATCTGGTCGCGATGGTCCGGGTCCGCGCCCACGAGGACCTGGCCGACGTGATCGCCGGCCGGGTGTCGAGGGTGCCGGGCATCCTGTCCACCAACACGCTGATCGCGTTCCGCTCCTACTCGCAGCACGACCTCGAGGCGGCGTTCTCCATCGGCTTCGACGACGACTGAGTACGCGTGCCGCAGCACATCGCCATCCTGCTGTTCGACGACGTGGAGGAGCTCGACGCCGTCGGCCCGTGGGAGGTGCTCGCCGACACCTGGTCGTGGCGGCGCCGCCGATCGACGTGCTGCTGCACCCGGGCGGGTTCGGGACCCGGGCGCTGATGACCGATGACGCACACCTCGACTGGCTCAGGGAGCTGGCCGGCCGCGCGGCCGTGCTGACCAGCGTGTGCACGGTTCGCTCGTCTACGCCGCCGCCGGCCTCCTGCGCGCCGTCCCGCGACGACGTACTGGTCACTGCTCGACCTGCTCGCCGAGACCGACCCGACGATCGAGCTGCGCCCCGACGACCGCTACGTCGACGACGGCGACATCGTCACCTCGGCGGGCGTGTCGGCCGGCATCGACATGGCCCTGCACCTGGTACGCCGGTTCGCCGGCGACGAGCGCGCGCGCGAGGTGCGCCGAGGGATCCAGTACGACCCCCAGCCCCCGGTCCGACTGCTCGGCCTCAAGGTCCAGCGGCTAGGAGCGCGACCTCGTCAGGCGGCGCAGTGCCCGACCACCTCAGCCGTCACGTCCGCGTCGCTCATGATCCGCCGGTGCGTCGACCCGCGCGCGACGTGCAGGCGGGCGGCGGTGAGCGCGCTCGCGAGCCGCTGCCCGGCGACGAACGGGGCGACGCGGTCCTGCTCGTCGTGCACCACGAGCGTCGGCTGCGTCACCCGGGCGCCGAACCAGTCCGGCTCGAACTCCGCCAGCGGGACGCCTTCGACGCGCTCGATGTGCGCGCGCATCCGCTCGGGGAGGCTCGCCGAGAGCCGGAAGCTGCCGGCGAACCAGCCGAGGAACACCGTGGGGGGCGAGGCCGGCGCGATCAGCACGAGTCGCTCCACCGCGAGCCCGCTGGCCGCGGTGTGCAGGGCGGCGAGCGATCCCAGCGAGTGCGCGACGATCGCGTGCAGCGGGCCCACGCGCGAGGCGACCGCGTAGATCGCCCGGCTGAACTGCGGCACCGTCGTCCGCCAGCCGCGGCTGCGACCGTGCGCCGGGAAGTCCACCAGCACCGGGTCGAACCCGGCTGCGGCGAGCGCGTCACCGATCGGGTGCAGCTGCATCGCGCTGCCCGCCCAACCGTGCACCAGCAGGACGACCGGACGCCCGGGCGCTACGTCGGCACGCCGGTAGACCGCGATGGCGGACCCCTCGAACGGCCACCCGGACTTCTTCCACGGGGCAGGCACCGGCTTTCGCCGCGCGAGCTTCCACGGCAACGGCGTGCAGAACAGCCGGAACGCCGCACGCGTGCCCCACGCCGGCGCCACTCGGTCGATCGCGCGCAGCCCGGCTCCCAGCAGCAGGGCCGTCCGACTGCTCGCGTAGAACGTCGCGGCCGGGTTGGCCACCGGCGCGCTCATCGCCGACGCCCCTTCGCACGATCGTGCGACGTCGGATGCAGCATGCTGCCTGGCATCGGTCCTCCCCGAAATCACTGCTGTGGTGGCAATGCGGTACGGACGAGCCGCTGGTACGCCGTCCAGCAACGGGCGGCGGCGTTCGGGTCGCGGAGGAACCGCGCCTCGCGCACCAGTGCGATGAACAGGCCGTCCAGCTCGAAGACCAGCTGGTCGGCGTCGACATCCGCCCGCAGTTGCCCGGCGTCGACCGCCTGGACGACAGTGCGCTTCAGCGCGCTCCGCCAGCCGAGCACCCCGGCGAGCAGCTTGTCGCGCAGCGGCCCCTCGCGGTCGTCCAGCTCGAACGCCCCCGCGGAGTAGATGCAGCCGTGGACCATCTCGACGTTGCGGGCGCGCTCGAGCCAGAGCCGGACGATCGCGTCCAGGCGGGGCAGCCCGCGCGGCTCTTGCATCGCCGGCACGAAGACGTCCTGCAGGAACCGGCGGTCGTACTCCTCGAGCACCGCGATCTGCAGCGCTTCGCGCGAGCCGACCCGGGAGAACACCCCGCTCTTGGACATGTCGAGCCGCTTGGCGACCTCGCCGATGGTCAGGCTCTCCAGCCCGTCGTGCGCCGCCATCGCTATCGCCGCATCGAGGATCGCCGACAGGGTCAGCCCGCTGCGATGCGTCTTCGTCTCCACGCTGCAGAACTTAGCACGACCGTGCGAACAGGTCGGGCGAGCCGGCTCAGGTCGCCGGTCGGAGCTCCTGGGTCGCCGCGGCCCACCGGTCCAGCGCCGCCGCGGCGCCGCCCGAGTCGACCGACTCCGCGGCCCGGGCCAGGTCGAAGCGCAGCTCGTCGACCAGCGTCCCGAGCGGTGAGTCCGCTCCGCGCGCCGCCGTGAGCGCGGCGGCCGCGTTCAGCAGCACGGCGTCGCGCACCGCCCCACGCTCGCCGTCGAACACCGCGCGGGCGATGCCGGCGTTGGTGGCGGCGTCGGCGCCCCGCAGGTCGTCCCCGGACGAGGCCGCTATCCCGAGCTCGGCCGGGTCGAGCTTTTCCTCCGTCACCGAGCCGCCGCCCACCCGCCATACCCGGGATGTGGTCGCCGTCGTCAGCTCGTCGAGGCCGTCGTCACCGCGGAACACCAGCGCGGACGTGCCTCGCGCCGCGAGTACGCCGGCCAGCACCGGGGCCATCCGCGCGTCGGAGACGCCGACCGCCTGGGCACCGGGCTGCGCCGGGTTGGTCAGCGGCCCGAGGAAGTTGAACACCGTCGCGACGCCGAGGTCGCGGCGGGCCTGGCCGGTGTGCCGCAGCGCCGGGTGGAAGACAGGGGCGAAGCAGAACCCGATCCCGGCCCGCCGGACGCACTCCTCGACCGCCGCCGGTGTCAGGTCGATCGCGACGCCGAGCGCCTCGAGCAGGTCGGCCGAGCCGCACGTCGACGAGGCCGCCCGGTTGCCGTGCTTGACGACCGTCGTACCGGTGCCGGCGACCACGACGGCCGCCATGGTGGAGAGGTTGACGGTGTGCGAGCGATCGCCGCCGCTGCCGCAGGTGTCGACCGCGGGACCGTCGACGGTGATCCGGGCAGCACGGTCGAGCATCGTCGCGACGAGCGCCCCCACCTCGTCAGCGGTCTCGCCCTTGGCCCGCAGAGCGACGGCGAACCCGGCCACCTGCGCGTGGGTGGCCTCGCCGTCCATGATCTGCGCCATCGCCCACGACGCCGCGTCCGGCGTGAGCTGCTCGCCGGTCAGCAGCGCCGACAGCACCGAGGGCCACGTCGACATCACGGCACCGGCTAGCGCTGGAGGTGCTTGTCGAGCGCCGTGTACAGCTGGTCGCGGTCGACGTGCAGCTGCGGCGCGATGTCCGCGAGCCGCTGCGCCGCATCGTTCAGCGCCTGCGCCGCGGTCAGGATGTGGGTGCACGTCGTGGTGACCACCGCGTTGTACTCGTGGTTGTAGACGAAGCCGCACCGAGGGCACCGGCCGCCGGCCCCCTCCTCGACGATCTGCGCGAGCCGGAAGGTCTCGCCGCAGTGGCCGCACCAGGCATCGAGGGTCACAGCGTCTCCTTGGTGGTCCCGGCGCCGACCGGCTCCCCGCGCAGCAGGCTGACGACGGTGTCGGTGAGCTCGACGTGGTCGACCGGCTCGACGATCGCGGCGTCCGCCTGCGACCACTTCGCCAGCCACCGGTCGTCGTTGCGGCCGATCACGACGATGATCGGCGGGCTGACCCGCCGTGAGTTCTTCAGCTCCCGCGCGACGCCCATGCCGCCGGCCGGCCACGCCTCGCCGTCGAGGACGAGCAGGTCGATGCCGCCCCGGTCGACGAGTGCGTTGACCGAGTAGGAGTCGCCGACCTCGACGTAGTCGATGTCGTCGACGCCGGCCGCGGGCGACGTCCCGATCGCCATCCGGACGCGCTCGCGGAAGCCGGCGGAGTTGCTGTAGATCAGCAGCTTCGGCATGTTCGGCGCGCTCATCTCGTCGGGGATCCGGGAAGGCGCATGTTACCGCCTCTGCGCCCGGACGAGCCGCACCTCGGGTACGCCGGTGCCCGGCTCGACTTGGCGCGTCCCGTCCGGGTGGAAGCCGTGCCGCGCATAGAACCCGCGGGCGCGCGGGTTGGCCTCGAACACCCACAGGCTCGCCGGCTCGTCGCGGACCGCAGCGGCGAGCAGCCGATCTGCGACGCCGGTCCCGTGCCAGGCGGCGCGCACGTACATGGCGAACAGCTCGAGCGCGTGCGCCGGGTCCGGGTCACGGCACGGTCCCGAGCTGGCGAAGCCGATGACCTCGCCCGGCAGTGCGGCGAGGTAGGTCGCCGATGTGCGGTCGGCCAGGATCGTCACCCACCGCTCCGCCCGCTCCGCCACGTCGAGCCCGTCGAGCATCGCTCCCGGTACCAGCCCTCCGTAAGCCTCCTGCCAGCAGGCGACGTGGCACTCCGCCAGTGCCCGCGCGTCCCGCGGGCCGGCCCGGCGTACGGCGGGCGGGCGCGGCCGGATGGCCAAGACCTACTGGGCCGGGGCTGGCGCGGCGGCCGGCTTCGGGGCGAGCGCGATCCCCCGGTCGGCGAGGGCGGCGCGGGACGTGGCGAGGACGGCGCGAAGGACCACCGACTTGCCGGCCGGCGTGGTGCGGGCGGTGACCCTGATCAGCAGCGCGTCCGCGCGCAGCTCGGTCATGCCGAGCACCGTCGGCGGGCCGAGCAGGTCGCCGTCGAGCCGGCCGGACTCGGCGAGCCCCGCCAGCGCCGCCGTCAGCGCGGTCTGTGCGGCCGCGACGTCGGCGCCCGGATCGATCGGTACGTCGACGGTCACGGTCGCCCAGCCACGCGAGGAGTTGGACACGACGGCCATGTCGCCGTTGCGGACGTGGTGGAGCACCCCGTCGTCGCCGCGGATCCGCGTGATCCGCAGCGACACGGTCTCCACCGTGCCGCTCACTCCCCCGGCGGTGATCGAGTCGCCGACGCCGAACTGGTCCTCGGCGATGATGAAGAAGCCGCTGATCACGTCCTTGACCAGCTGCTGCGCACCGAAGCCGATCGCGAGTCCGGCGACGCCGGCGCCGGCGAGCAGCGGGCCGATGTTGACGTTGACGGTGCCGAGGATCGTCAGGATCGCGAAGATCCACACCGCGACCGAGACCGTCGTCAGCAGGATGCCGGTGATCGTCCGGGACCGCAGCTCGGTGCGGTCGTCCTCCTTGCCGACGTCGGTGATCCGGTTGATCGCGCGCGGGATCGCCCGCTTGGCGAACGCCAGCAGCAGCACCGAGACGAGCAGGATCCCGGCGATCTTGCCGGCGGTGAAGAGGAAGTCGCGCAGCGGGGCGCCGAGCACCTCGAGGCCGCGGCCGTCCGGGACGGCCGCGAGGAGAGCCGTCAACGGCCTACTTCGGCTTGGCGGTCGGGCCGCGCCACGGGATGCCCACCGTGTGGGTCCAGCAGTTGGGGCCGGGGTTGTACGTGGAGAGCGGCGCGGTGCACACGCTGCAGCTGCGGTCGCCGTTGTGTGCCTTTGCGATGGGCTTCAACGTCGCACCGGTCGGCCGGGTGCCCGAGGCCATGCGTCCTCCACTTGGGACCGAATTTGCGGGGATCGAGACCGCATGTTACGCGTCTCGACAGGTTCGGGTCAAAACGAACCCGCAGGTCAGTGCCCTAATTGGCTCGCTTCGCTTCGCCTGGGGCTGCGCCGCCGTTCCGGCCATAATCGGCTCGCTTCGACCGCTACTCGGGGGCTACGTAGGACCACAGATCCAGATGGCGCCCATCCTCGAGAGCCAGTCGGAGCGGCTCCTCGAGTCGGGTCCAGCCGGTCGCCTCGTACAGAGCGATAGGCGCAGCGGAGTCCTGGACCACGTCGAGCACGGCGCGCCGCCGGATCGACCGCGCGTGCTCAGTCGCTACGGCGAGCGGCGCGCCGCCGAGACCAGCTCGGCGGGAGTCGGGAGCGACGAGGAGCCGGGCGACCACTGCCAGGTGGTCGGCCGAGCGGCCGGTACGGCGTTCGGCGAGCTCCAGCGTCGGGTCGCCTGCCGCGTCGTGCAGCGCGACGTGCCCGATCACCCGACCGTCGCGGTTGACGGCGACCCAGGCAGCGAACTCCTGGTGCGACGTGACGAACGCCCCCGGGTCGGCCGGCAGGTAGCGCGGGTAGCGTCGGCCTCGTGCACGTCCAGCAGCAGCCGCGTGCACTCGTCCTGATCCCCTGCTGTCTTCTCCCGGATCTCCACGCGCCGAACGTTAACGAGCCGGTCCCCGACGCCGGCGTTGATTTACGTCGCGGGGATGGGGTGATCACCCCGTCCCAGCGACGAAAGTCGCGTCTGCTACTCGACGCGCCAGCTGTCGGCGCCGGCGAGCAGCTTGCTCAGGTCGCCGCGGCCCTTGGTCTGCGCGTCCTCGAGCTGGCGGGTGACCTCCTCGACGTACGACGACCGCGTCACGTCGCGGAAGATGCCGATCGGCGTCGCCTGCGACGGCCCCTGCGCCAGCCGCGACAGCGCGAACGCGAGCGTCGGCGAGTCGGCGTACTCGTCGTGGATCAGCAGCCGGTCCTCCCCCACGTCGGCGACGTCGACGACCTCGCAGTGGCCCTCGCGGCTCATGATCACGCCGCGCTCGCCGTCGTTGCCGAACCGGATCGGCTTCCCGTGCTCCAGCCGGATCTGGTAGTCGCCCTTGCTGTCCCGGCTGGTGACCAGGTCGAAGGCGCCGTCGTTGAAGATGTTGCAGTTCTGGTAGATCTCCACGAACGCCGTGCCCTTGTGCTCGTACGCGCGGCGCAGCACGTCGGTGAGGTGCGGCCGGTCGACGTCAAGGGACCGCGCGACGAACGTCGCCTCGGCGCCGAGGGCGAGCGAGACCGGGTTGAACGGGTGGTCGACCGAGCCGAACGGCGTCGACTTGGTGACCTTGCCGACCTCGGACGTCGGCGAGTACTGGCCCTTGGTCAGGCCGTATATCTGGTTGTTGAACAGCAGGATCTTGAGGTTGACGTTGCGCCGCAGCGCGTGGATGAAGTGGTTGCCCCCGATCGACAGCGCGTCGCCGTCACCGGTGATGACCCAGACGTCGAGGTCGGGCCGCGCCGCGGCCAGCCCGGTCGCGATCGCCGGCGCCCGGCCGTGGATCGTGTGGAAGCCGTAGGTGTCCATGTAGTACGGGAAGCGACTCGAGCAGCCGATCCCCGAGACGAAGACGACCTCGTGCGGCGGCCGGTGGAACTCCGGCATCAGGCTCTGTACGGCGGCGAGAATCGCGTAGTCGCCGCACCCGGGGCACCAGCGGACCTCCTGGTCGCTGGTGAACTCCTTCTTGGTGAGCTGCAGCGGGACGTCGGTCGCGGTCACTTCGCCATCTCCTCGAGCTTTGCGGCGATCTCGGCAACGGTGAACGGCTTGCCCTGGATCTTGTTGAGGCCCTGGGCGTCGATGAGGAACTCCGACCGGATGACCTTGACCAGCTGGCCGAGGTTCATCTCCGGGACCAGCACCCGGTCGTAGCGGCTGAGCACCTCGCCGAGGTTGCGCGGGAACGGGTTGAGGTACATCAGGTGCGCCTGGGCGATCTGCTGACCGTCCTTGCGCAGCCGGCGGATGGCCGCGCGGATCGAGCCCCACGTCGAGCCCCAGCCGAGGACGAGCACGTCGGCCTCGCCGCTCGGGTCGTCGACCTCCAGCAGCGGGATGTCGTCGGCGATGCCGGCGATCTTGGCGGCACGCAGCTCGCACATCAGCTGGTGGTTGGCCGGGTCGTAGCTGATGTTGCCCGAGCCGTCGGCCTTCTCCAGCCCGCCGATCCGGTGCTCCAGCCCCGGCGTCCCTGGCACGGCCCATGGCCGGGCCAGAGTCTGCGGGTCCCGCAGGAACGGCCAGAAGTCCTCTCCGTGGTTGGGCCCGGTGGCGAACTCGACGCGCAGGTCCGGCAGGTCGGCCACCTCCGGCAGCTTCCACGGCTCGGCGCCGTTGGCGAGGTAGCCGTCGGAGAGCAGGAAGACCGGTGTCCGGTACTTCGTCGCGATCCGCGCCGCCTCTACTGCCGCGTCGAAGCAGTGCGACGGCGACAGCGCCGCCACGATGGGCACCGGCGACTCGCCGTGCCGGCCGTAGAGCGCCTGCAGCAGGTCGGACTGCTCGGTCTTGGTCGGTAGGCCCGTCGACGGCCCGCCGCGCTGGATGTTGACGATGACGAGCGGGAGCTCGACGGACACTGCGAGCGAGATGGTCTCGCCCTTCAGCGCGACGCCCGGACCCGACGTCGTCGTGACGCCGAGGGCGCCGCCGAACGACGCCCCGAGCGCCGCGCCGATCGCCGCGATCTCGTCCTCGGCCTGGAAGGTCCGGACGCCGAAGTTCTTGTACTTGCTGAGCTCGTGCAGGATGTCGGAGGCCGGGGTGATCGGGTAGCTGCCCAGGAACAGCGGCAGGCCGGACAGCTCGGAGGCGGCGATCAGGCCGTAGGCCAGCGCGACGTTGCCGCTGATGTTGCGGTAGTGCCCCGGCGCCGCCTGCTGCGGGCGCACGACGTACTGGTTGGCGAAGACCTCGGTCGTCTCACCGAAGTTCCAGCCGGCGTGGAACGCGCGGAGGTTGGCCTCCATGATGTCCGGCTTCTTCGCGAACTTGCCGCGGATCCAAGCCTCGGTGCCCTCGGTCGGCCGGCCGTACATCCAGCTCATCAGGCCGAGCGCGAAGACATTCTTGCACCGCTCGGCCTCCTTCTTGGAGATCGGCAGGCCCTCGACGGCCCGCACGCTCATCGACGTGAGGGCGAGCCGGAAAACGTGGTAGGGCTCGAGCGAGCCGTCGTCGAGCGGGTTGGCCGCGAAACCGGCCTTCTCCACGTTGCGGCCGGTGAAGGCGTCCTCGTTGACGAGCAGCGTGCCGCCCGGCCGGAGGTCCTTGATGTTGGTCCGCAGGGCGGCCGGGTTCATCGCGACCAGCACGTCCGGGGCGTCGCCCGGCGTCATGATGTCGTGGTCGGCTACGTGGATCTGGAAGCCGGACACGCCGGCCAGTGAGCCGGCCGGGGCGCGGATCTCAGCCGGGTAGTCGGGCAGCGTCGCCAGGTCGTTGCCGAACGCCGCGGTGGCGCTGGTGAACCGGTCGCCGGTGAGCTGCATGCCGTCGCCTGAGTCGCCGGCGAATCGGATGACCACACGGTCGAGCTCGGCCACGACCTTGTGGCCAGTTGTCGTCGTCACTCGGGAGCCCCTCTATGGGATGCCCGGTCGGTGGCGGACGCCGGGGTCGGCGCCGTCGCCGGCCAGCGCAGAATGCGTGACCTCGTGTGTTTCATGATGATTCTGCCACCCGCCGCGCTCCGTTCACGCCAAATCGGGCTCTGCGGTCAGGTGACTGTCACCGCCGGCCGCCTCCGGGACGGCGACGCCCGGCTCGATGTGGATGCGGCTCGCCACGAACGACGCCGCCGCGATCAGTGCCGCGGGGATGAGCAGCGCGGTCCGCAGGTCCGTGACGTCCGCTATCGCGCCGATCACGGCGGGCCCGGTCAGGAAACCGAGGTAGGAGATCGCCGAGACGAGCGCGAGCGCTGCCGGCGCACGGCCAGGTGCAAGCTGTCCGGCCGCGCTGAAGACCTGCGGGACGACCACCGATATCCCGAGGCCGAGGACCGCGAAGCCGGCGACGCCGGCGGGTGTGCTCTGCAGCAGCAGGCCGGCCGCGAGCCCGACACCGCCGACGATCGTGCCGAGACGGACGAGCGCCATCGCGCCGAACCGGGCGGCCAGCCGGTCACCGGCCAGCCGGCCGGCGGTCATGGTGACGCTGAAGACCATGAAGCCGAGCGCCGCGACGGCGTGGGTCGATCCGGTGCCCTCGCGCAGGTAGATGGCGGTCCAGTCGGCGGCGGCGCCCTCGGCGACGAAGCTGGCCAGCCCGATCAACCCGAGCGCGATCATCGTCCCCCGGTGCGGCAGGTCGCGGCGGCCCCGGACGTCGTCCTTCTCGATGCGCGACGTCTCCGGCGCGTCCAGCAGCCAGCGGTTGGCCGCGACAACGGCGACCGTGAAGAGCAGCGACACGATGACGAACGACGCGCGGTAGGACAGCGCGATCTTCGCCGTCAGCGCGCCCGCGCCGGCGCCGGCGATCCCGCCGATGCTGAACGCGGCGTGGAACGACGACATGATCGGCCGGCCGATCCGGCGCTCGATGGCGACCGCCTGCGAGTTCATCCCGACGTCCTGGAAGCTCGCTCCGCCGGCCATCAGCAGCATGCCGGCGGAGAGCGTCGGCATGGACGTCGCCACGGCCGGCAGGAGCAGCGACAGCATCATGAAGAGCGCGGCGATCCGGGTCGTCCGCAGGCTCCCGAACCGCTCGATGACGTGGCCCGCGACGCGCAGCGACAGCATCGCGCCGATCGCCCCGGCGAAGATGACCGCCGCGACGTCTCGGTCGGCCAGCCCGAGCTCGTGCTTCACCGCCGGGAGCCGTGACGCCCAGATGCCCAGGATCACGCCGTTGGCGAGGAAGTGCACGAGCACCGCCGACCTCGCGGCGGTCGGTGAGGACGTCGTCATTCGCGGGCCCGCGCCGCGGCTGCCTCGGCGAGGTCGACCCGGCGGTCCTCGCGGGCGGCGACGTGCACGTCGCCGCGCATCCACTGCACCAGGAGCAGGCCGACGAGCACCAGCCCGACCAGGTCACCGGCCGCCCACAGCAGCGCCCCGCCGGCGTTCTGGTCGGCGATCGCCGTCGGTCCCCACGGACGCGCGAGCTCGCGGTAGTAGTCGGCGGCGAGCACGGTCGACGACCCCATGACCGCGACGCCGAGGAAGGCGTGGAACGGCAGGGTGAGCACCGCGCCGAGCATACGGAACGGGTAGGACAGCCGGTGCGGCACCGGATCGGCACCGACGAGCGGCCACAGGAACACCGAGCCGGTCAGCAGCAGGTGCACATGAACCAGCTGGTGCACCGCGGCGTTTCGCAGCGACGCCTCGTAGAGCCCCGTGTAGTACAGGGCGAACGGGCTGGTGACGAAGAGCAGCCAGCCGACGGCCGGGTGCGTCACGACGGCGAGCGGTCTCGAGTGCACGACCCGCGCGGTCGCCCGCCGGGCGCGCGGTGACCCGGCGCGCAGCAGCAGCGTCACCGGCCCGCCGAGCGCCAGCAGCAGGGGCGCCACCATCGCAAGCAGCATGTGCTGCGCCATGTGCACGCTGAAGAGCACGACGTCGTACACCGCGAGCCCGGACTGCGTCGCGACCGCGATCACGCCGAGGCCGGACCCGAACGCGACGGTCCGCTCCACCGGCCAGCGATGGCCAGCCCGCCGAGCCCGCCGGACGCCGTACAGGTAGAGGACCGCGGGAAAGAGGACAAGAAGTGCCGCGACCGGTTCGAGGCGCCAGCCCAGGACAGCGCGCTGCCACGTCAGCGGCGGCGGTACGGCGGCAGTCAGCAAGGTCACAGTGCACCGAGGGTAAGCGAGCGGCCGTTCGAGTTGGGCACCCCTGCGGGTGCCACATAGTCTGCCGCTATGGCACAGCCAGCGGTCGTCGTCGGCGCACAGGTCGAGCGGCCGTCCATGGTGCGGGTCGGCACGATCGTCTGGCTGGCGTCCGAGCTGATGTTCTTCGCCGGGCTGTTCGCCGCCTACTTCACCATCCGCGCGTCGGTGGATCCGTGGCCGCCCGAGGGCGTCGAGCTGGAGACGCTGCAGGCGGGGCTCTTCACGGTCCTGCTGGTCGCCTCGTCCGGCACCATGCAGCTCGCACACCGGGCGGCCGAGCGCCGCCGGCTTCGGCCGACGCGCGGCTGGCTCGCCGCGACGCTCGCCCTCGGCACGGTATTCATGGCCGGGCAGGCGATCGAGTACGCCGCCAACGACTTCACGATCGGGTCGCACGCCTACGGCTCGATCTACTACCTGATGACCGGGCTGCACGGCCTGCACGTCATCGGCGGGCTCGCCGCGATGCTGATGCTGCTGCTGCGCACGTCGGTGGACCGGACGCTGCGCGACCAGGAGCCTGGTGTCGCGGTGGTCAGCTACTACTGGCACTTCGTCGACGTCGTCTGGCTAGGGCTGTTCGCGACGCTGTACCTGGTGCGTTGACCGCGATGCGACGCCCGACACTGAAGACAGCCGGACCGGCTCTCGCGCTGGTCGCGCTGCTCGGCGTACCGACCGCGGTGTGGGGTTCGCAGCCGTTGCGCCAGGACCCGTCCCCGTCGGCGAGCGGGGCGGCGACCGGCGCGCCGGATGCCGACGTGGCGGCCGGCCAGCGGCTGTTCGAGACCAGCTGCGCGACCTGCCACGGGTTCGGCGGCACGGGCACCGACAACGGCCCGCGGCTGATGGGCGTGGGCGCGGCGAGCGCGGACTTCTACCTGTCCACCGGCCGGATGCCGCTGCCGTTCAGCGACCTGCGCGCGCGCCGGAAGCGGCCGGCGTTCAACGAGCAGCAGATCGACCAGCTGGTCGCCTACGTCGCGTCGCTCGGGGAGGGCCCGCCGATCCCGGACGTCGACCTCGAGGCGGCCGACGTCGGCCACGGTGGCGAGCTGTTCCGGCTCAACTGCGCGTCATGCCACGGCTTCGCCGGCAGCGGCGGCGCGCTGAGCGACGGCAACCAGGCGCCCGCGCTGTGGGACGCCACCCCGACCGAGATCGTCGAGGCGATCCGGATCGGCCCCGGCACCATGCCGGTCTTCTCCGAAGAGACGCTGTCCAAGGAGGACGCCGACGCGATCGCGAAGTACACCAGCTACCTCGGCGACGCGACCGACCGCGGCGGCGCGCCGCTCGACTACGGCGGCCCGATCCCCGAGGGCTTCGTCGTCTGGCTGCTCGGGCTGGGCCTGCTGATCGGCGCGTCGGTGTGGATCGGCCGGACCAGGTGAACGGCGACCAGGTGAACGACGACCGCCGCCGGGACGAGCGCAGCGCCGAGCGCCGGGTCGGTGCGATGTTCGGCGTCACCGCGCTGGCCGCGCTCGGCCTCGCCTACATCTACATCGAGGGCGGGCAGCCGCAGCTCGAGGGTCTGCTGCTCGCCGTCGTGCTCGGCGCGCTGGGGACCGGCTTCGTGCTCTGGGGCAAGCTGCTGCTGCCGCACGACGAGATCACCGAGGACCGGCCGCCGCTCGCAAGCGACGAGGCCGCGCAGCAGGGCGTCAGCCGTGCGCTCGACCGGGCCGAGGACCTGCTGCCGCGGCGGTCGTTCCTCACCCGCATGCTGGCCGCGGCCGCCGGCGCGCTCGGCCTCGCGGCGCTGTTCCCGATCCGCTCGCTCGGGCCCAGTCCCGGTCGGGTCCTCTTCCGCACGGCCTGGGCGCCGGGCAAGCGGCTGGTGCAGGAGGACGGCACGCCCGTCCGGGTCACCGACCTCGCCGTCAACGGCTTCATCACGGTCTTCCCCGAAGGCTTCACCGAGCGCGACAAGGCCGACTCGCAGACGATCCTCATCCACGAGCCACCGGAGCGGCTGCAGCTCAGCGACGGCCAAGGACGCGCCGACTGGGCGCCTGAGGGTCACGTCGCCTACTCCAAGGTCTGCACGCACGCCGGCTGTCCCGTCGGGCTCTACCAGACGCAGACGGGCCACCTGCTGTGCCCGTGCCACCAGTCGACGTTCGACGCGCTGAACGGGGCGAAGCCGATCTTCGGCCCCGCCACCCGCAAGCTGCCGCAGCTGCCGATCTACGTCGACGAGCAGGGGTTCCTGGTGGCGCAGAGCGACTTCACCGAGGCCGTCGGACCGGCGTTCTGGGAGCGACCGTGATCCGCCGGGCGACCCGCTGGGCGGACGAGCGGCTCGGCACGCAGTCGTTCCTCCGCAAGTCGCTGAACAAGGTCTTCCCCGACCACTGGTCGTTCATGATCGGCGAGATCGCGCTCTACTCGTTCGTCGTCTTGCTGCTCACCGGCGTCTACCTGACGTTCTTCTTCACGCCCGACACCACGATCGTCGTGTACGACGGCTCGTACGAGCAGCTGCGCGGCGTCGAGATGACCGCGGCGTTCAAGTCGACGCTGGACGTCAGCTTCGACGTGCGCGCCGGTCTGGTGATGCGGCAGATGCACCACTGGGCGGCGCTGCTGTTCGTCGCGTCCACCACGGCGCACATGCTGCGCATCTTCTTCACCGGCGCGTTCCGCAAGCCGCGCGAGATCAACTGGGTCATCGGCCTGCTGCTGATGCTGATGGCGATCGGCAATGGGTTCACCGGCTACTCGCTGCCCGACGACCTGCTGTCCGGCACCGGCCTGCGGATCGCCTACTCGGTCGCGCAGTCGATCCCGATCGCCGGCAACTGGGTGGCGTTCCTCGTGTTCGGCGGCGAGTACCCGGGCAACGTCATCCCGCGGCTCTACGTGATCCACATCCTGATCATCCCAGCCGCCATTTTGGGTCTGCTCTCCGCGCACCTCGCGATCATCTGGCGGCAGAAGCACACGCAGTTCGCCGGCAAGGGCCGTACGGAGACCAACGTCGTCGGATCGCGGCTCTACCCGAACTTCGCGATGAAGAGCCTCGGCCTGTTCCTCATGACGGCGGCCGTGCTGGCAGGTCTCGGCGGACTCGTGCAGATCAACCCGATCTGGCTCTACGGGCCGTACGACCCGGCGGCGGTGACCGCCGGATCGCAGCCGGACTGGTACATCGGCTGGCTGGAGGGCGCGCTGCGACTCATGCCGCCGTGGGAGATCCGCGCGTTCGGCCGCACGATTCCCAACCCGTTCTTCCCCGGCGTCCTGCTACCCGGCGTGCTGTTCACGCTGCTGTTCGCCTGGCCGTGGCTCGAGGCGTGGGCCAGCAAGGACCAGGCCGCGCACCACATCCTCGACCGGCCGCGGGACCGGCCGAAGCGGTCGGCGTTCGGGGTCGGCGCCTCGGTGTTCTACCTGGTGATCTTCCTTGCCGGCGGCAACGACGTGCTCGCGCAGCGCTTCCAGGTGTCCGTCAACGCCATGACCAAGCTGCTGCAGGCCGCCCTCTTCGTCGGTCCGGTCGTCGCCTACTTCGTCACCTACCTGGTGTGCCGCGAGCTGCGTGATGCCGGCGTGCCGATCACGCATCCGAGCGTCGAGACCGGCATCCTCGTCCGGACGCCGGACGGCGGCTACGTCGAGGTCGAGCGCGACCCGGCCGAGGTCGAGGACGAGGCCACGCCGACGTCGGGAGCGTCGCTGTAGCTGACCGCCGTACCGAGCGGCTGGAGCCGCAGCGGTCTGTCGGCCGCTAGTGCGGTGAGTGGCAGACCGCCTCGACGTTGTTGCCGTCCGGGTCGCGGACGAACGCGCCGTAGTAGGCCGCGTGGTACTCGGGCCGCAGTCGCGGCTCGTGCAAAACCTGCGCGCCGAGTGACACCGCGGCCGCGAAGAACGCAGTTACGGCCGCTCGGTCGGTGGCGGTGAAGGCGATGTGCGACTCGCGGAAGCCGTCGCCGGTGGTCAGCGGTCCCAGCCAGAAGTCCGGCATCGGCGGCACGCCGTAGCCGATGACGTCGCCGAAGGCCATCAGCCGGCGGCCGCCCAGCGGTTGCAGGACCGCGTCGTAGAACGCCGCCGACGTCGCGACGTCGGCGCACTGGATCGACAGGTGATCGAGCATGTCGCTCCCTCTCGCTGCGAACGTGTTCGCCAACAGCAGCCGCGTGCGGCACGCTCGGCCGATGACAGCAGCCATCCTGCCGCCTGCGCTCCGCCCGGGCGACACCGTCTCGATCGTCAGCCCGTCGTGGGGCGGTCCGGGCGAGGTCCCGGCGCGCTTCGAGCGCGGTGTGCATGCGCTGGAGGCCTACGGCTACCGCGTCCGTGTGATGCCCAACGCGCGCGGCGTCGACCGCTGGGTGTCCGGTTCGGCGGCGGAGCGCGCCGCCGACCTGCACCAGGCGTTCGCGGACGACGAGGTGCGCGGCGTGCTGTGCACGATCGGGGGCAACCACTCGGCCGCTGTGCTGCCGCTGCTCGACTTCGACCTGATCGCCGCGCACCCCAAGGTCTTCGCCGGCTACTCCGACATCACGTCGCTGCACCTGGCGATCCACGCGATGACCGGGCTGGTGACGTTCTACGGACCCGCCGTCATGCCGAGCTGGGGTGAGCCGCCGGAGCCGTTCGCCGAGACCGTCGACTGGTGGACCCGCGCGGTGGCGGCGCCGAGGCCCGTCGGCACCATCTCGTCGCCCGGCTGGTACACCGAGATCATCAGCTGGACGGACGACGAGTCGACGGTCCGCGAGCGGCGACCGGCCGCGCCGACGCGGCTGCTGCGCGACGGCAGCGCGACCGGGCCGCTCATCGCGGGGTGCCTGCCGTCGTACCGGCACCTGCCTGGTACGCCGTGGCTGCCGGACTTCACCGGCGCCGTCGTCCACCTCGAGACGCCCGAGCCGCCCTACACGCCGGAGGAGGTGGACGCCGACCTCACCCACCTCCGCAACGCGGGTCTGCTGGCCGCCGCGGCCGCGGTCACTGTCGGCCGGCCGCTGAACTTCACCGACGAGCAGGCCGGGCTGCTGCACGAGCTGGTGCTGGCGGCCACCGCCGACTACGGCTACCCGGTCCTGGTCGACCTGGATTGCGGCCACACCGACCCGATGGCGACGCTCCCGATCGGCGTACGGGCGACGGTCGACGGCCGCGGCCTCACGGTGGAGGACCCTGCGGTCCGCTGACCCGCCGGCTACGCGGGTCGTCACCGGGGCGTGCCGCATCCCTCACGATTGCGTCACGGCGGCGAATTTTGCCTTCGCCCGGCGGTACGGTCGTCATCCGTCGAGCTGCATCACGGGGCCATTGGCTGAGGAGCTGAGCCAGCGCGGCGGCGTTGACCGAGCGACATAGCCCGCAACCCCCGCCGCCGGCGCTCAGATATCGCGGACGTCCCTACTCTGCCGACGCGACCTAGCCGTGCTCGGCCTGCGAGAGCCACTCGCGCTGCGTCTGCAGGGCGGCCTCGGCGTCCGCGACGTCCTTGTCGCGGCCGGCGGCGCGGGCCTTCTCGAGCTTCTTCTCCAGCTTGCCGACCGACTCGCGCAGCCGAACGACCAGCGGCGAGCTCTGTACGTCGGTCTGCCGCCAGCGCTTGTCGGACACCTCGCGGAAGCGCTTCTCGACCGCCTCCATCCGCTTCTCCAGGCTGCCCATCGCCTCGCGCGGCACCTTGCCGGCCGCCTCCCAGCGCTCCTGGATCTCCCGCAGCTTGCGCGTCGCCTCGTCGACGTCGCCCGACGGGTCGAGCGCCTCCGCCTCCGCGAGCAGCTTCTCCTTGACCTGCTGGTTGCCTTCGTACTCCTTGTCCCGCTCGGCGAAGACCTCCGAGCGGCGGGCGAAGAACCCGTCCTGCGCAGCGCGAAACCGCGCCCACAGCGCGTCCTCCGCGCCTTTCGCGGCCGGACCGGCCGCCTTCCACTGGACCATGAGGTCCTTGAAGCGGGTCGCCGCGGGACCCCAGTCCTTGGACTCCGCGAGCGCCTCGGCCTCCTTGACGAGCTTCTCCTTCTTGCCGGAGGCGACCTTGCGCTGCTCGTCCATCGCCGCGAAGTGCGTGCCGCGGCGGCGGGTGAACTCCTCGCGCGCCGTACTGATGCGCTTCCAAAGCTCGTTGTCCAACCGGCGGTCGCCGCCCTTGATCCCGCGCCACTCGTCGACCAGCGCGCGGAAGCGGTCGCCGGTCGACTTCCACTCGGTGCTCGCGGCGAGCCGCTCCGCCTCCTCGACGAGCGACTGCTTGTCAGCGAGCGCCTTGGCCGACGCCTCCTTGACCGCCGCGCGGTGCGCCGCCTGCCGCTCGCGCGCGGTGTCGATGACCGTGGCGAGGCGGGTGTCCAGCGCGCCCAGGTCGCCGACGACGTTCGCGGTCGCGAGCGACTCACGCAGCCGTACGGCGGTCGACGCGACCGACTTCGCATCGCCGGCGTCCGCGGCGAGGCGCTTCTCCAGCAGCTCGACCTCCGTCGCCAGCTCGTCGTACTTGCGGTAGTAGAAGGACAGGCCGGCCTGGCGGCTGCCCGCCTGCCACGAGCCGACGGCCCGCTCGCCGTCAGCGGTCCGGACGTAGACGGTGCCGTCGTCGTCGATCCGCCCCCAGTCGCCGGCCTGCTCGATCAACACCTCGGCTGGCGGCGCCGCAGCGGCCGGCTTCGCGGCGACCTGCCCGGGGCGTGGACCGGGACGCGGGCCGGGGACCGGGCGCGGTCCGGGACCGGGCGTCGGCCGTACAAGGGACGGCGCGGGCGCGGTGGAGGCAACGGCCGGTCCAGCGGCGAGGGTCTCAGCGACCGAAGTACCGACCGGGGCGACGGCCGGCGCCGCCGCGGGCGTTGCCGCGTCCGGCGCGACGGCGGCGGGTTCGTCCGAGGTCACGGCCTCGTAGTCCGGCACGGATGACGCTTCACCTGCTGCCACGGGACCGGGACCGTCGGGGTCGACGGCCGCCTGTGCGGGGTCAGCTACGTCCGGCGCGGCGGGTGCGACTGGCGGAACATCAGCCACGGGGGCATCGGCGGTGGCCTGAACGTCAGCATCGGGCGCAGCATCGGAGATCGGCGCGGCAGCGACCGGCGCAGCATCAGTGGGCGCGGCCGGCGCAGTGGTGCTCGGTGCATCGGTGTCGGCTGTCGGCGCAGCGGCAGCCGGTGGATTCGCGTCGGCTGTCGTCGCTGCGGTGCTCGGGTCGTCCGCGGTCGGCGGAGATGCGCTCGGCGCGTCGGCGGCGGGCGCTGCGTCCGCAGCGGGTGTGTCTTCGGCCACCGCAACAGGTTCCGGCTGCAGCGTCACGCCGTCCGCCGCGGCTGCGGGAACGTCCGGAGTCGGCTCCGCCGCTGGCTCGCCGGCTGCGGCCTCGGGCGGCTGCTCCCGCGCGTCGGCCGATGCGGACTCGTCGGTCGGTGTGGGCTCGTCGTCGGATCCCGGCCCGTCGTCCGAACCCGCTGGCGCTGCCACCGGAGCGCCGTCATCCAGCAGCGCGATCTCGTCGGCGGTGCTCAGGACCCGCTGCTCGGACGCGTCGTCCACGGCCGGCTCGGTGGGGACGTCGGCCGCGGGCTCTGGTGCCGGCGTTACGGCGGAGTCGGGGGCGCGCGAGGACTCGGCGTCGGCGGGTGCGGCAACGGGCTCGACTCCTTCGTCGGCCGTCGGCTCGCTGTTCTGCTCGGTCATCTCAGTCCCCGGCTCGGGCTGCGGTCAGGTCGGCACGCATTGTCACAGAGTCGGACGCTAGACCGGTCATCGCACGCGGTCGAGACACCCGCGCTCCGGGCACATGCTGACCACCAGTGACGACGTGCCCCTCACCTGGTCACTTCACGCGACCTGGCGTAGGCGGTGAACGCCGCCCGCAGCTCCGCTGACGTCGGCTGGCGAGTCATGGCGATCTCGAGCTCGGAAACATCTGCCCGGCCGACTGTAGACACCGCGCAGGAATCGTCGTCGCCGAGATCAGGAGCCGGAGTCACGAGGCGCGTGCAGTGCTGCAGGCGTTGTCCGACGACAGCCGTCGCACGATGCTCGACCGGCTCAAGCGGGGCCCGGCCACGGTGAGCGAGCTGGCGGGCCTCCTGCCGATCGCCCGGCCGGGAGTCTCGCGACACCTCAGGGTGCTGCGGGAGGCCGGACTGGTCGACGTCCGGCGTGCGGCCCAGTGGCGGTACTACGTGATCCGGCCCGAGCCCCTCGCGGAGCTCGACGAGTGGCTGAGCACCTACCGCGTCCTGTGGGGTCAGCGACTCGACGCGCTCCACACCGAGGTGTCCCGAGGCAAGCGCGAGCATAGGAGCGAGCACGATGGATGAGCAGACGGATCAGATCAGCACGGATCAGGCGGGCGCCCGCAGGTCCGGCGTCGCCGGAAGCCTGCGGGCCTCGGGCGATCGGGCGACAGTGCGGATGCAGGACCGCTACCCGACGCACCCCGAGGACCTCTGGGCCGCCGTGACCGAGCCGGAGCGGCTCGCGCGGTGGATCGCCGTCGTGGACGGCGTGCCCGGCCTCGGCGGCACGGTGCACGCCCGGTTCACCAGCGGCTGGGAGGGCGACGTGCGGGTCGAGGTCTGCGAGCCGCCGCGGCGGCTGATCGTGACGTCCGCGCCCGGCCGGTCGGACGAGACGACCATCGAGGCGGTGCTCACCCGTGACGGTGACAGCACGCTGCTCGTGGTCGAGGAGCGCGGGATCTCGCTCGAGCAGGTCGCGGCCTACGGTGCCGGCTGGCAGGCGCACATCGAGGACCTCGCTGCCCACCTCGCCGGCCGGGACGCCGGCGGCTGGGCGACCCGCTGGACCGAGCTCGCCCCGGCGTACGCGGAGCAGGCGCACAGCCTCGCGTGAACGTCGGTCAGTGCGGCCGGCGCCAGTACTCCGAGACCATCCCGACGACTGCGGTCAGCAGGATGACGGCGCCGGCCAGCGCGGTGAGGGGCGTGTAGACGAGGCCGACCAGCATGATCGAGGCGGCCAGGCCGACGGCGAACGGCCACACGCTGGCCGGGCTGAAGAAGCCGACGGCGCCGGAGCCGTCGGAGATCTCGGCGTCCGGCCGGTCCTCCGGGGCGACCTGGAAGCGCCGCCCGAGCAGCCACAAGTAGCCGCCGATCATCGCGTGCAGACCCGCGGCGAGGAAGAGCAGCGTTATGCCCGCCTCGTCGCCGGACACCGAGGCGTAGACGACCGCCGCCGCCGCGTCGAAAGCCGCGAGGAAGAGGAACAGCCGCGAGGTCGTCTTCATCGCTACAGCTTCTCTTCGGTCGGCTTCTGGTGGGCGAGCGCCGGGTGGTCTGGGTAGCGGTGGTCCCACGCCGGGCGGTTGGACCGGATCCTCGGGAGCCAGGTGAAGTTCTGCCGGGGCGGCGGTGAGGTGGTCACCCACTCCAGCGTCTGCCCGTAGACCCACGGGTCGTCCGGCGCGTCGGCCGGCCGCCGCAGGGACAGCACCGCGTTGACCATGAACACCGCGGTCGAGACGCCCAGCATGAACGAGCCGATCGTCGAGACCGTGTTGAGCGAGGCGAAGCCGTCGCTGAACGAGTAGTCGGCGACCCGGCGCGGCATCCCGCGCATCCCGAGCGTGTGCTGCACGAAGAACGTCGTGTGGAATCCGATGAACGTGAGCCAGAAGTGCACCTTGCCCAGCCGCTCGCCGAGCAGCCGGCCGGTCATCTTCGGCCACCAGAAGTACGTCGCCGCGAAGGCGCCGAAGACGATGGACCCGAAGAGCACGTAGTGGAAGTGCGCTACGACGAAGTAGCTGTCGTGCACGTGGAAGTTGATCGGCGGCGACGCGAGCATCACACCGGTCAGCCCGCCGATCAGGAACGTCAGCAGGAAGCCGATCGACCACAGCATGGGCGTCTGGAACGTCAACGACCCGCGCCACATCGTGCCGATCCAGTTGAAGAACTTCACGCCGGTCGGAATCGCGATGACGTAGGTGAGCCCGGCGAAGAACGGGAGTACGACGGCGCCCGTCGTGAGCATGTGGTGCGCCCACACCGTCAGCGAGTAGGCGGCGATGACGAACGTCGCGATGACCAGGCCCTTGTAGCCGAACACCGGCTTCTTGGAGAAGACCGGCAGCACGTCGCTCACGACCCCGAAGAACGGCAGCGCGACGATGTAGACCTCGGGGTGCCCGAAGAACCAGAACAGGTGCTGCCACAGGACCGGCCCGTTGTTGGCGGCCGAGAAGATGTGCCCGTCGAGGTGCCGGTCGGTCGCCAGCATGATCATTGCGACGGTCAGCACCGGGAAGGCCAGCAGCGTCAGCAGCGAGACGACCAGCATGTTCCAGGTGAAGATCGGCATCCGGAACATCGTCATGCCGGGGGCGCGCAGCGAGAAGATCGTGGTGACCAGGTTGATCGCACCGATCGTCGTACCGAGGCCGGTGAGGACGATGCCGGCGATCCAGAGGTCGACACCGACCTGCGGCGCGTAGATCTCCTCGGCGAGCGGCGCGTAGGAGAACCAGCCGAAGTCGGCCGCGCCGTCCGGCGTCAGGAAGCCGGCCATCATCACGAACGCGCCGAAGAAGAACAGCCAGAACGACAGCGCGTTGAGCCGCGGGAACGACATGTCCGGCGCGCCGATCTGCAGCGGCACGATGAAGTTGGCCAGGCCGAAGGCGAACGGCGTCGCGAACAGGTACATCATCGCGCTGCCGTGCATGGTGAAGAGCTGGTTGTACTGCTGGTGGGTGAGGTACTGCAGGCCGGGCTTGGCCAGCTCGGCGCGCATCGCCAGCGCGAACAGGCCGCTCAGGCAGAAGTAGAAGAACGCGGTGAGGCAGTAGGCCTTGCCGATCACCTTGTGGTCGGTCGACGTGATCCAGCCGCTCAGCCCGCGCAGCGGCCGGTGGTGCGGCGGGGTAGGCCCGGTCGCGGGGCGGGCGGCCGCCGAGACGCTCACTGCCGGTTCCTCGGCTGCTCACGTACGACGCGGGCGAGCTCGGCGTCGAACTGCTCCGCCGCAACGGCGAGCACCTTGAACGTCATCCGCGCGTGCAGCATGCCGCAGAACTCGGCGCACCGGCCGACGTACTCCCCCGGCTTGTCGGCCGTGAGCTGGAACTGGTTGGTACGGCCGGGGATGTTGTCCTTCTTGAACAGGAAGTCCGGCACCCAGAACGCGTGGATGACGTCGCTGGACGTCAGCACGACCCGCACCGGGCGGCCGACCGGGACGACCATCGTCGGGGCGGCGTCGTGGAACCCCTCGGTCGCCGGCCCGCCGACGACCTCGACGTTCTGCGTGGGGTAGGTGAACCGCCACTGCCACTGGAAGCCGTCGACGCGGATCTCGGTCGCGTCGTCGGACTTGCGGTCGATCCGCCGCTGCACCTGGTAGGTGTAGCCGAACAGCACCGCGACGATGAGCGCCGGCACGACGCTGTAGAGGACCTCGAGGCGGATCTGGTACTCGGTCTGCCGGGGGATGTAGGGGCCGTCGCCCTTCGCCCGGTAGCGGAAGAGCGACCAGAGGATCAGCCCGACGACCAGCGCGCCCACCGCCGCGGCCGCGAGAAAGGAGAACCGCCACAGCCCGGCGATGTCCTCGCCCTGCGTGCTCTTCGGCTCGGGAAACCCGAAGTTGCTGTCACCGCACGCGGTCGCGGCCACGAGCAGCACTCCGGCGCCGACGGCGCGCAGCCGCATCGCACCGCCTCTGTCTCGACCCATCGCCGCCCGACCCTATCTCAGCGCCGGCAGCACTTTCGGCCGGTGTACGGTGCCGCCATGCCGCTACCCCCGGGCTATCTGGACTACGCGTCGACGGCGCCGCTGCACCCCGCGGCGCGCGACGCACTGCTCGCCGCGTACGACCACGGCTGGGCCGATCCGTCCCGCCTCTACGGCGCCGCCCGACGGGCGCGCATCCTCCTGGACGACGCCCGCGCGCGGGTCGCCGCCGCCCTCGGCGCCCGACCCGACGAGGTTAGCTTCACCGCGTCCGGTACGGCGTCGGTGCACCAGGCGCTGCTCGGCGCGCTGGCCGCCCGGTCCCGGGTCGGTCGCGGACTGCTGGTCAGCGCGGTCGAGCACTCGTCGGTCATGGCGGTGGCTGAGCAGCACACCGCCGCCGGTGGGTCGGTCTCGCTCGTCCCGGTGTCGCGGACCGGGCGCGTGTCGGTTGACGACTTCGCCGCGCTGCTGGTCCACGGCACGGCCGTGGCGTCGCTGCAGCACGGCAACCACGAGGTCGGCACGCTGCAGCCGGTCGCGGAGGTGGCCGCCGCCTGCGCGGCCGCCGGTGTGCCGCTGCACGTCGACGCCGCGCAGTCGGTCGGGCGGGTCCCCGTGTCGGCGGCCGACCTGGGCGCGTCGCTGCTGTCGGCGTCCGCGCACAAGTGGGGCGGCCCGCCCGGGGTCGGCGTGCTTGTGGTACGCAAGGGCACCAGGTGGCGCTCGCCGCTGCCGGCCGACGAGCGCGAGTCCGGGCGGGTGCCGGGTTTCGCGAACGTGCCGGCCATCGTCGCCGCAGCCGCCTCGCTGGAGGCCGTCGCCGGCGGGCTGGCGACCGAGGCCGCCCGCTTGTCGCCGCTGGTCGCTCGGATCCGGGCTGCCGTGCCGACGTCGGTGCCCGACGTCGAGGTGATCGGCGAGCCCGACGAGCGGCTCCCCCACATCGTGACGTTCTCCTGCCTCTACGTGGACGGCGCGGCGCTGCTGCACGAGCTCGACCGAGAGGGGTTCGCCGTGTCCAGCGGGTCGTCGTGCAGCTCCAGCACGCTCGCGCCGAGCCACGTGCTGGAGGCGATGGGCGTGCTGACGCACGGCAAC
>DASQMY010000187.1:0-3501 GCA_035645255.1 Mycobacteriales bacterium | reverse complement strand
CAGCTCGTCCTGCGCCTCGCGGACCGACCTGCCGACGACGGCCGGCGTGAGGCCGGTCCGCGTGCGCTGCAGCTGGCGCACCGGCCCTGCGGTGTCGGTCGACAGCTCGCCCAGTGTTGCCGACAGGCGGCGCAGCACGGTGACGTCGAGCGCACCGTCCCGCAGGATCGGCTGCTCGCCGACCTCGTCGAGCACGCGGTCGGCCGCGCCGAGAACGGACTCGCCTGCGTCGGCGACGTTGCGGACAGCGGCGAAGCTGCGCCCGATGACTGGCAGGCGCGCGGCGATCCGCGGGCCGAGCCGGTGCATGTGCCGCCGGGCGATGGCGGCCTCGCCGTGCGCCTCTGCGACCACCCGCGCGACGTCGGCCCGCTCCGCGGTGGGGTCGTCGCGGAGGGTCTTGACGAGCGCGCGCGAGCGCTCGAGGTGAGAGCGCGCCGTACGCGCCTCCAGCAGCCCCCAGGCCAGCGACGCCACGACGATCGCGAGGAGTCCGAGGACCACGCGTCGCAGCCAGCGCAGGCGCGGGCGGCGTCCGGCGGCCTCGGCTCGCCCGGACTCACTCCGTGTCAGCACGTGGCGCTGACTCCCTGAACCACTCGACCGTGGTTGCGAGCCCGTCGTCGAGCGGCACCGGCTGCACGTCCGGGAACAGCGACCGCAGCGACTCCTGCGCCGCCTGCGAGTCGCGGACATCGCCGCGGCGCGGCTCCGCGTTCTGTACCTGCAACGCCTTGTCCAGGGTCGTCTCGAGCCGCCCGATCAGGTCGAGCAGGTCGATCCGCGTGCCGAAGGCGACGCTGGACCGGCTGCGGGGCGGTGACCCCTCGCACGACCGCGTCGGTGATCACGCGGGTCACCGTGCCGACGTACGTGAAGTCGCGCGTCTGCCGCCCGTCCCCGTAGACGGTCAGCGGGGCGTCATGCAGCGCCGCGTCGATGAACGCCGGCACCACAGCCGCGTAGGCGTGACCGGCCGGCTGCAGCGGTCCGTAGACGTTGAAGAAGCGGAACGCGAGGGTGCGCAGGTCGAAGCTCGTCGCGTAGGCGAGCGTGTAGGCCTCCGTGGCGAGCTTGCTGACCGCGTACGGGCTCAGCGGCCGGGTCGGCAGCAGCTCGTGCTTCGGCAGCTCCTTGGTGGCCCCGTATACCGACGACGAGGACGCGCCGACGACGTGTGCGCCCGCGGCTCGCGCGGCCTCGAGGACGTAGAGCGTCCCGGTTGCGGTGGCGGCGTGGCCGGCGACCGGGTCGGCGAGTGATCGCGGGACGGACGGGCGGGCGGCGAGGTGGACGACCGCGTCCGCTGTGTCGACTGTGTCGGCGAGCACGTCGCGGTCGAGGATTGAGCCGACGACGAGCTTCGCGTCCACGTCGCCGAGGTTGCTCGCGAAGCCGGTCGAAAGGTCGTCGAGGGCGATCACCTCTGTGGTCTGCCGGTGGGTGGAGAACTGCGCGCAGAGGTTGGCGCCGATGAAGCCGGCACCACCTGTAACGACGACCCGCATCCGCGCCTCCAGAGACCGGCCAAAGGTTACCCAGCTCCGCGCCCGATCAGGTGACAGCCTGCCAGACGGCCAGCGCAATCTCTGCGTCGAGCTGGTATGGCGCTCGCGTGCCGTCGACGACGCGCGCGTCGATCACCGGCGCGAGCCGCGCGTACAGGTCGTGCTGTCGCTGCAGGTTGCCAAGGTCGTACTGCTCCTGCTTGCGACGCAGCGCCTCCTCCGCCGGCACGTCCACGAGGAACGCGACAGCGGCGCGCGGCACGGCGCGGCGCAACAGCAGGTGGTGGAGGCGGAACGGCCGGTCGCCGTACCGGTAGTGCAGGTGCACCATCGAGTCGAGCGTCCATCGGTCGGCGATGACCAGCCGCCCGGCGCGCAGCGAGCGACGTACAGCGCGCCGCTGGCCGGCGACATGAACCACCGTGACGAAGAGCGACCACAAGTAGGTCAGCGCCCGGCTGCTCTCCCGGAGCGACCGGCCCGGGTCGACATCGGGGACGTGGCCCTCGGCGTATCGGCTCGGGGCTGGCGACTGCACAGGTCGGCGTACCACTCGGCGGGCGAGCCGCTTGAGCGGGGCGGCTGCCGCGTCGAGCGACGCTGCGCTGCCCAGCCGGGTCCAGGTGCTGGTGACGTCGTAGCCGAGCGCGTCGAGCGTCGTCCGCAGCGCGTCGACCCGAGATGACTTCCCCGACCCGTCGAGGCCGGAGAAGGCGACCAGTCGGCCGCGTGGCCGCTGCCGCGCCCGCGCGAGCTGCACTGCCGCGGCGACGCGTGGCCAACGGTGCCCCTGGTGCGCAAGCAGCTCGGCGAGCGGCCTGACCGCCGGTCGGCTGCTGGCCACACCTGACTGGTACGCCGAACGGAGGCGCTGCAGCGCCGCGGCCACACCCCACGCGCCGGCTCGGGCGGCCGCGGCCTGCCACGCCTCAGGCGCGTCGAGCGTCGCGACTCGCGCACGGCGGCGGTCGTCCAGCCGGCCGTCGCGAGCGAACCGTCGCGCGAGGAACAGCAGCTGGTCGGCAGCGGACGGCACGACGAGCTGGGTGCATCCCGGCAGCGGCTGCCCGGCGGCCGCCACGGCGGCCAGCTCGGCGTCCGCGACGTTCCAACGGGTCGTCGGCACGACCTCGACGAGGTCGGCCCGGCCACCCGCGAAGCGCGCCCAGTGCCGCTCGTCCCCGGTGAAGCCGGCACCGCGCAGCGCCACACAGATGCGCGCTGCGTCGTCTGGAGCGGTCAGCAGGTCGAGGTCGCGGCCGGCCGGCGGCGGTGTCCCGAACACCAGGGCCGGGCCGCGCGCGGCCGCGTCGATCATGGCGATGACGTCTTCGGCGGTCACGGCGCACACACCGCGGTCAGCATGTCGATGGCCAGCTGCGGACCCACCGCGTACGACGCCGGTCGCTGCACCCGGCGGGCGACGCGCCGGGCGAAGAAGGCGACCTCGAGCGCGTCGTGCAGCTCGCTGTCGACTCCGGCCTGCGCAGCAGACGCCCGCGCCGCTGAGCGCGCGGCGCGAAAGAACGGCGACCCGTGCCAAGCCGACCGGAACGCCGTGCCGACGACGTCGTCGGACCACGCCACCAGGCCGATCCCCTGCTCGAGCGAGGCGAGGGTGAGGTTCCAGATGTCGAAGCCCAGAGCCCCCTGCTGCGCGAGCTCCCAGTCGACCAGCCCGACGAGCGCCCCGTCGTCGACCAGGCAGTTCTGCGGCGACGTGTCGCCGTGCCGGAGCACTGACACCTCCAGCCGCTCGAGCGCGCCGAGCGCGTCATCGACGGCGGCGCGGACCGCCCTCGGCAGCCGCACGTCGCGCAGGTCGTCCCGCAGCGGGGCGAGCTCCGCGGGCCGCAGCGGCTCGCAAGTGGCCGCGGCCAACGCGGACAGCGCCGCGGTGCACGACTCGTGCACCGGCAGCCACTCGAGTGCGGCGGCGTCGGCAACCCGCACCGGCCGTGTGAGCACCGGCTCACCCGGGAGCCCCTCCTGG